>CAZPUI010000001.1:0-131810 GCA_964589695.1 uncultured Solibacteraceae bacterium
GACCACCATCGAACGCAACCCCCAGGCTGCCCAGGAAGCCGCCCAGAAGGCCCTGAGGCTCGTCCGGGAAGGCAGGTCATACAAGCAGGCACGCTCTATGACACACGCCCAGGCGAGCCTCCTGAAGCCTCTCGTCGCCGCCGAGTTCCACGACAAGGTGCTGGCTGCCCTCAAGACACAACGCCCCGCCGACATCGCCAAGGAACTTGGGTTGGACCTCCGCACCCTACGCACCATCTTTGATGGCTACCCAGAGGTGGCCCGACTCCTTGGAGAAACGGGCAAGCACAAGGGCGAGAAGAAACAGCGCGGCAAGGTGCTGGATCTTGCGGTCAATGATGTCCTCGAACACGGCATGAAGCCCGGTGAAGCCGCCAAGAAACGCCGCGTCAGCATCCACTCGCTTCGCGCCAGGCTTTCCAGAGGGCGCAAAGCGAAGGAGACCATGGACATGCCAGAGACCGGCGGGGCCCCGGAAGCCGCACCGAATAGCGGACCACAGGCTCAGCCTCCGGAGCAGAGCATAGTCGCCTCCACTCCCAAACGCCCAGGCAGACCAAAAAATGACCCAGGACGCTAGAACTCCCCCCAAGCCTACAAAGCGCAAGGCAAAGACCTGACCTGCGGTTTCCAGTAGCACATTCTGGGTGGACGAAGGCCGGCGGTATCCATCAACTTGGAATCGCATATTGCGACCTCAAGTGCGCGTTTCAGTGGACTCTCGTGTCCGGTTGCCCCGGATCTCATTCAAACGGCAGGATAAGGACCAATAAGGACGGTGCCCACATGCCTCGAGGCCTTGATGGTTTTCTACGGGACCTCAGCCTTCTCAGAGTGGAGGGTTGCTTCAATCCCTGGGGTCAGGCCTGCCCGGACATGGACCTGGATCCTGCAGGTGCTCCAGACGCTCGCTTGGCTCGCCTGCGAGCCCACTTCGAACGAACCGGGATCCAGGTGGTCTTGGTGGGAGAGGCACCTGGATATCAAGGGTGCCGGTACAGCGGAATGGCGTTCACTTCCGAGCGGTTGCTGCTTGAAGGAGTGATTCCCGGTGTGCCCAGGCTGTCTGGGCGGATCACCAGACGCGAACGGCCCTGGTCAGAACCCTCCGCGACAATCCTCTGGGATTCTTTCCGGAGCCTGGGCATCCACAACCAGGTCGCGCTTTGGAATGCCTTCCCAATCCACCCCCACAAGCCCGACGAACCGCTTTCCAATCGGACGCCCACCCGATCGGAGTTGGAGATTGGCGGCACCTTTGTAGTTCGACTCCTGAAGGAGGTTCTTCCAAAGGGGGCCATGCTTGTGGCCGTCGGGGAAAAAGCAGCCTCGACACTCCGCAGTTTTGGTCTTGAGGTGAGCAGTGACCACTGCCTGCGCCACCCTGCCAATGGTGGTGCAACCAAATTTCGGGACGGACTTGCGAAACTCTTCCCGGGCACGGCCGAACAGGGACACCTCCCATTCTAAAACGTCCGGGGGTCAAGGCAGACCCAGACGAGTAACGTGCCAACTCAGATCAGGGGCGTTGAGCGTCAGTTTCTGTCGCTGAAGAGAACGGATAATCCCCCCATGCCGGGTACTCGACTCGAACCTGTATGGAATTGGGGAGAAGCATACAAGAATGGCAAGCTTTACTGCTTCGAACCCCGCCGCCTGATCGTTGCTCGCCCTTGGCCGGATCTACGCGCGTGGGTGAAAACGCCGTGTCGCCCATGGCGTCCGACGTGCATGGCTGCAGATAGGCTCATCATGTCCCAACTTACAGCCTCAGCCCGGGAACCTGATCCTATCTCTCAGGGTTGTTCAGCCGAACTCCGTACTGGGCAAATGGCACAATTGGATTGGCCTGGCTATCTTGCGCTTAGGGGCCAAAGGGCCTTCGCCCAATTCTTCTGCCACATTCCTGGTGAAGTCCGGTTTGAAGCCATGCGTTTTCTGGAGCGGCGCTGGCAACTCCTGAATCTATTTTCCCGCTGTCCCGGAGGGATTGAGCTCAGCCGAGCAAACCCAGCACTGGCCTTCGCTCTAGCGAACAATCGGGCCTTTCACCGACCTGCCGTTCAGCGTCCCTTCCGGTCAGCAAGGTGCCTGCTCCCGAGATCACAGCGAGATATCCTTGATTGGCTTGGATTCCCACCTACCGAACCGGCACGACGCATCCTACGCAAACTCGCCCCGCAAGCACTCACAGTGCCAAGGTTGTGGGCCTTTCGTGCACGTCTGACCGATCCTGCATTCCTCAAATTGGTATCCCACCTTCCAATTCTCCACGCTGGCCATCTTCAGGTGCTGTTACAGCCTCGCTACGGAGCCCTAGCGACACCGCCATTTCTGCATCATTTGACCGATCATGATGTCGACATGCCATGGAAGGACCTCATTGCGATCCCATTGTGGGAGGCTGTGCGCACCTGTGACGTGTTGGGGGTTCCCTTCATTCTTCCTCCTCTCCGGAGTTTGAAGGCCCTCCACGATCATCTTCATTCAATGAGAAGACACCTTTCAGGTCTCTCCTTAGCGAGTATTCCTACCCCGCCTTTCATGGGCTCACGGGGCATAGAGCCCCTCCTGACAACTGCGGATCTAGTGAGAGAAGGTATGGAAATGAAGAACTGCTCAGCCAGCCGCTTCTCCAGTGTCCTGCTAGGGCTTGAGGTCATGTACCGCGTCACAGAGCCCATCCGCGCGACGATGTCGATTGCCATGACACAGGATGGTTATGCGCTCAAACAAGTGGCTGGTCCATGCAACACCCCAGTCCCACTGGAAGTCCAAGAGAGCATATTCAGACAATTGGTCGGGAATTCCTTCCTGGCAGTTCCTAAAATCTCTGCTAAAAAGTAGCGAAGCAAATCAAGGTTTCCAGAGGATTTCATGTTTAAAGAGTGACCACGGAGGAATGGGCCGACTTAAAATTGCAATCTGCGATGTCTAGTTCCTGGGACGGTCGCCGCACGCCACCCTCCGTGTTCTCCTGCAGCCAGGAGAAGAAGGTCCCCACCTCATACCGTACGGTGTGCGAAAGGTGCTCCGAAAACTGGTGCTCCAGGCATGGAAGCCCGCGACTTGGACGGCGACGCCCGCCTGAGCCATTACGGCATCCGGAAGGTCCTGAAAGGCCTGCTGCAGTGGGGGGCCATCGCCAAGATGGGTGACGCCTCACACGCTCTGCGCCATCTCACGACTGAAAATTTTTCCAGCGCGGATGACCCGGATGGACCTGCATAAAAGTGCCATCAACAGATCAGGCCTGCTACCGCATCAGTTTGTCCAGGCGTTCCTTGCGGGCGTGGGGTGGCGGATGGGTTCCGAAGAGCTTGTCCTTTGCAGCCTTCAACATGGAATCCAATTCGACGTGGCCAATACGGTCGAAGAAACGGAGAGCCGCATGGGGCCGAATCCCCAGATCCTGGAGCCGCTCGAGCGCAAAGGCATCAGCGGCATATTCATGAGCTTGACTGCGCTGTCGACCCAGGATCTTGATGAACATGCTGCCAACCCCAAGGGTCAGAAAGTGTGCTGTCGTGGATTGAAACCACCCTAAAGCACGATCAAGCATGCCAATGCTGGTGTGTCCGAGGACATGATGCCCCACTTCGTGAGCGACGACAAAGTAGAGCTCTTCTTCCGGTAGCTCAGCAGTGGCAGGCGTGACCATCACATAATGTTGCACTTCATCTTTGTGAGCGAAAGCGTTGATGACCTTCTTCCCATCATTCTCATCAACACCTAAAATGCCAAATACTTCTGAAACGACCGCTGCTGGAATAACTACTGACGTGCAGCTCAGTCCGAGTCCTGTGGTGACTTTGGAAGTGACGCGGGCCACCCGCTTATGAAGCCGGACCAGCCTGGCGGGCCTGGTAAGCACCCACAGACAAAAGAGACCGACCGCAAGCAGGGCGAGCTGGCCAATCGGCCAAATCGAACGCAGTGCAAGAACCCCGCCGACCAGCCCAACTGTGCAAAGGGTCTTGGTCCAGCCCTCGAAGCCGATCCGCCATAGGCTGCGGAGGATGGCGAGAATGAAGCAGATCCAGATGAGCCCGGCCATCAGAATGTCATTTTGTATTGGCACGAGTGCCCTCCACACTTGGCCTGCGGGCTTCAACCACTACAACCCCAGGATAGTGGTTTCGGCGAATTTGTCGCGCTTCGTCTGGGCAACGGCATTGAGATCGAACACCTGTTGCACGGTACCCTTCACCTTGTCGATAACGGTCAGGGTGCCCTTGATCTGGCCCACGACCACGTTCTTCAGCAGAGTGCGTTTGACCTCATCCGTACCGCTCACATCCAGTGTGTTGGTGAGCTTGAGATCCGCGCCGGCCTCATTGAGCACAGGCACGCCCCCAGCCACCAGGACCTTTTGGGTCACGTAGGATGTTGTGAAGTCGGAATCGCTCTTCGACAGGGATCTCGTGTCGACAAAGCACTTCTTGTCGCGGCAGAAACCGAAATTGACCTTGTTGTAGGCCGCTTCCATGGCGGCACCAAGGGCCACCTGCTCGATCCGGGGGCGGGCGGACAGCTCACGACTAACGGTCGTGGTGGCCTTGGTGCAGGCGGTAGCCAACAACAGCAGCAGTGCTGAGCCGGAAGTCATGAGAAGTGTTGAAAGACGAATGGGCATGAAGCCTCCTGGTTGTTGACCAGAAGCGTAGTTCCGGCTGAGCGACAGTCGCTGGCGTCATCCTCACTCAGGGCAAATTCAATACCTCTCGCGATGTCGTACTACAGGCGCAGAGAATCTTGCAGGGGCCACGCCCGTCCCCTGCTCACCCGTCAGATCGCTTCAGCAGATATCAATCCAGGGTGAAATCGATCTTCAAGCCAGTGCCATCCAGTTCGGCCCGGTTGGAGTTCAGCGATAGCCCGTTGTATTTGAGGTTGAGCTTGGAGCGGATTTCCGTCTCAGACAAATGGCCGGTCAACTCGCCGAAGTCGAGGATGATATGTCCGTCAACGAAGGAGATGGCGTGGCCGAAGATCTTCTTGAAGGCGATGTTGATATCCGCGGCATCCACCAGGATTTGAGACATGGAGCAGTCCTTTCCGGTTTGACTCACTTGAGTCTGAAGTCAATCCTGAGCACGCCGTTCCGGTGTGACACGTTGTCGATGGAGGCATGATCCCCCAGGCGCCCTACGTTCTCGATGGTGATTTCGCCGGGGTGGACCAGGATGGTTTCGCCATCAATGACTTCGTGGTATCTGCTCTTGATGGGTATGCCAAGTGCTGATGCGGCCGAAAGCATTACCCCTCCAGGGGCGTTCAGGATCTTCTGAATAGGGGCCAGCTTGCCATGTCCCTTGAAATGAAAGACCAGTTCCTCGCCCTGCATGCTCGGATGTGCTGTCAGTTCAAGATCGAACTTCGGAACAAGGCTATGCACATCCAAGTCTTGAAGTTCGATACGAAGGTCCCCCGCTCCTTCCTTCAGGATGACCTTTATGGGGAGGTGTTTTCTCCCGAAGGCCCAGTCCAAGGCCCGCTGAAGATCAGCGTGGTCGAAGGTTATGGTGCTCAAGGGTTCTCCGAGGATGAACGCAGGCGTGGAAGGGGCCGTTGGAAAGTCACCTGCAGCGTTGTATGGGAATCGATCTGTCTCCTCCTCCAATACAAATATCATCGTCCAAGCGTCAGAGAATGGCACTAACTTCCTTTCAGTGGCATGCTCCCCCCGGAGCCACTCATGCCGATTCTCCACCCCGATCCCGCCCGCATCCCACCTCACCTCCACAGTGAGCAGGAGGTGCTGAACGCATTGCGGACTCTGCCTCCCGAGGCCCATGTCTTTGTTCGCCTGCGCCTTCTGGATGCCGAGACGAACCTGGACCGAGAATTGGATTTCCTGGTGATACACCCCGAACTGGGACTGGTAATCCTTGAAGTAAAGGGCCGGGGGGTGGAACCACACGGCGATCGCTGGATTCGGCGTGACCCAGCAGGCCGGGAACACACCCTGGACGAAACACCGGGGGAGCAACTCCTGGCTCAGCAGTATGCCCTGCTCCGGTTTCTCCAGACTGCGGGCCTGGGCTTCGTCCCCCAGATCACCCGCGTGCTGGCCCTGCCTGCCCTTGCCCTGGGGCCGAACCAAAGTCTGGGGCCAGACCTGCCAGCTAGCCGGATCCTGACCCGCGAGAAACTCCTGCGGCCCTTCCTGGCGCTGCGGGAGGCCGTGTCAGGAGGTGCCACCTGGGACACCTGGCGGAAGTCCCCGGAGGCCCGCCACCACGAAGTCCGGCAGGAACCGATGCGCAACATCCTGAACCTGATGACACCTCAGCTTCTGCCGCCGCCCACGCTATCGGAACTCATTGCGGCTGAAGGCCGCCTTCAGGATTTGACCGCCAGGACCCTGCTGGATCATCTTGCCCTTAACTTCAGTCGCGGGAGATTCCACGTCCAAGGTGGTCCGGGTTCCGGCAAATCTCTCCTGGCCCGACAGGTGACACGGTTGTGGGCTGCAGAGGGACGTCGCGTGCTGGTGCTGGCCTTCAACAGGGCGCTGACGTACGCGACCAAGATGGCCCTTGATGACCTGCAGGGTGCTGATCGGGTGCTGGTCAGCACGTACCACGATTTGGCGGTGAACCTCCTCCTGGAGGCAGGCCATTTGCCGGTCTGCGAAGACCAGGCCCGCTTCTTCAACGAACAGATCCCGGAAGCCCTTGGCAACCTGCTCAACACGGGAGCCTGCCGAAGTGCGGGGTCATGGGATGCGCTGGTCGTGGATGAAGCCCAGGATCTGGATCCCTCCTGGGTGCGCCCGTTGTTGCGTCTCCTGCGCGATCCCGAGCGGGACCCAACCTTGCTCCTGGAGGACCCCGCCCAGAGCCTTTACCGCGAAGCACACCACGATTTGGGCCAACCCTGGCGCCTGGACCTCAGCCTACGCCAGCACCCGACTCTGCGCCGAACGGCTTGTCAGGCGCTACCCGCGTGCGTCTGGGAGACGTCGGAGGAGGCTTCTGGGGATTGCGCCGCCGCCTTTCACCGCAGCTCTCCCGAGACCTGGAAGCGCGATCTCGCGGCTCACCTATCTGGTCTCTCTCATGATGGGATCCAGGCACACCAAGTGCTGATTCTCGCCCCCCATCGACCCGAATCCCTGGGACTGAAGGATGGTCAATTGCTTGGCCCCTGGCGGCTGAATGCCGTCCCGGATTGGTGGGAGGAGGAGAAGGCGGAGCATGTCCGAATAGGCACCGTGCATGGTTTCAAAGGTCTGGAAGCTGATGTGGTGATCTATCTGGCCCCGGCCTATCGCCATCCAGACGGCCCTCGGCTTGCCTACACGACTTACTCAAGACCAAGGCACCGCCTCATCGTGCTGGAGAAGGCTATCGCGGCACCCGTGCGCTCCAAGGATGAGGCCCCTGCCCTCGCCAAACCCACCGCACCTTCCGTTCCGCTGCAGCCCCAGGTCCGGACGTTCAGTGAAGGTCAGCGAAACCTCCTGCTGGGGGCGCTCACCGCGGCCAGGAACTGCCGACCGGGGCAGAAAGCCAAGCCTATCGCCAAACCCCTGCCAGAGGTCATCCCCGAGGAGGTCCCATGACAGCCCGCAGCGCACCGGCCATTCAGACTGAAGGCCTCGTGGACAAGGATCGCCTCCGGCAGGCCCTGGTGCTCATGCGTGAGGCCATGCCACGAGGCATCACCCGGCTGGAACTGGCGGAGCGCCTCGGGAATGACGGTGTGAGCCTGCGTTCCATCGACCGCATTGTTCGGCTATTGGAAGCCCAGGGGGCCAAGATCGATCGGGACCGTTCTGGGCAGTCATCCGTGGTCCGTTTCGCCCTGAAGAAAGGCCCAACCTGGGATGAGCATGTCTCACCGGAAGCCAGGCTGGCCCTTCGGCTTGCGAACCTCTCCCTGGCCCAGAGCGGAACCCTACTCTGGCAGGACAAGCTGGAGGCAATGGAGCGCCTCGCCAGCGAGCACATGTCGAACCGGGACAGGCGGCTCTTCGAGATCCTGCAGCGGGCCGTTCAGGTACAAGGCGGTGTGGAGGATCCCATCGAGTCTCCGGACCTTCTTGAGCCCATCTTGCGGGCGCTTGAGGGCGGCAAGGAGATCGAGGTGGATTATGCTGCGGCCGGAGCAGGCGAATCCAGGAAACGGCGTTACGTTCCCTTCGCCCTGACGCACGATCTGTTCTCAGGAGCCGCCTTCCTGGCCGTGTGGGATCCCAAGGCACAAATGCCCAAACACCTCCGCCTGAGCCGCATCGAGAGCATCAGAGTTACCACCAAGCCTGGCGTCATCACCAAACCCGAGATAATGGCCCAGGCCGCCCGCTATCAGATCGGAGGCTGGATCTGCGGCGAGCCCCCTTTCGAAGTGACCGTGAGGATCAAGGGGACTCACTGGATGCAGGCCTTCAAGGAGGCGCCACCTGCACTGCCCGACTTCCAGGCCGACCCCGCCAAGGACGGGAAAACCATCCTCGTCCGCTTCAAGGCCAATCACCCCAACGGAGCCAGCCGCTGGATCCTGCAATTCGGCGACTGCTCAGAGGTAATAGGGCCGATGTGGCTAAGGGAGGAGATACACGCGCAGTTGAGGCGGGCGGTGGAGAGGTACGGTGGATAAATGGTCCCTCCGAAGCACCAACACCCTCTGATTTTTTGCGTTAGGCATCCCACCATCTCCACCTAAGAAAGGAAAGCAATGACATCAGAGAATAAATTCGAACAAGTGCTCAACTGGGTTATGGAAGTAAATCCAAACGACATTTTGCGAGATGTCGAAAAGAAAGGTCTGGCTTTCCCAGATGCCACCAAATATGAATTAGCATGTAAATTTGTCGATACTTACTCGCGCAAAGCCGCACTAGAAGGCTTCTTTACAGGATTAGGTTCTAATCCAATTGTTATGAGTAGTACGGCCTTGGCCGATGTTGCCTTCATGCTTCGATTTTATGCATATCTCACTGCGTGTATTGGTCTCATCGCCAATCCCAAATATTTCGAAGACCCGGATTGGAAATCCGATGCCTTGCTAATGCTAGCTGGACCAAAAATTTTGTCAAAAATACTGAAAGAAGCTGGTATTGCAGGAATCAAGCAGGCAAGCAAAGCCATGATAAAGAAATTCATAAGTAAAGAAGTTCTATCACTTCTCAAGAAAGCCCTGTTGAAATGGTTTGGCAAAAAAGTCACGCAGCGAGCAATTCTCACAAAATCTATTCCAATTGTTGGGGCTGTAGTTGGGTCTATTTGGAATTTTATAGAAATCAGAACTATCGGCGCTCGAATTGTAGAATTCCATCTTCCCAGGGAAACACCAGCCTCGGGAAGACCTGGGTGATTGGTTGTAGCTTCCGCCAGGTTCGCCGAGCACGGGCGCCGTGCTTTTCTTGTAGCCACTCGCCTGCGCCATGGACCTTCAATCCAGTGCTGTCGATCAGCAGATGAAGCGGACCGTCGGGCAAGGGACGCCCCAACGACACAGACTTGAGGCCCGTGGCCCTCCGACTCAGGGTTGTATGGTCGGGCACCTCGAGCGTGACTTTCAACAACTCGAAGACAGAAGACATCAGGCCCTCGGTCTGGCGCAGTGGCAGGTGGAAAGCCAACCGCAGCATCAGTCCTGCCTCGATCGCATAATCCCCATAGATTTGCTGGCCTCCTGGCGTAAGGCGGGGCCCCGCCCGCCAGCCATCCAGCACCTCGTCCGTGATCCAGAGCGTCAGGCTGCCCCGCTGCCGAAGCCCTGCGTCATACTCCGCCCGTTCCGAACTCGGAACTTCATCTTCGGGATGTGGTGGCGGCGCTTCTCGTTACATATATTAGGCATGCCTCAGTATGACCGGCCCTCGGCCGGCCGAGCCAAGGGGTATCCATGCAACAACGCCACGGGAAAGCCTGGGTCTGGAAAACCCTCAGCCCCTCACATGTCCTTGCCATCGATTACCCCCTCCTGGTGGTCCAGGAAATTGGGGCGCGGTGGAACGCAGATGAAGTCGTATCCATCCGCGTGGAACAGTCTTCATTCGGAAGAAATAAAATATTTTTGTAGTCAATCCGGCCATGAGCTTCTTGCTCAAAGGCGAAAACTGGCCGGTGGAACACATAAAATTTTTTACGGTCGGATCCAAATCTCAAGATTTTGTGTACTTGGGATACTTGACACCCCAAGATCTTGGGGTGATGCTTTTTGTGATCGAGTTGTGACACACGACCGTGGAGATCTTTGATATGCCGGGTGAAGCAAGAATCCAAAATTGAGAAGGGTCGCCATTGCAGTGGCGACCCTTCAATAGAGCTCTGATGGGGTGTTTGGCGAATCCCCCGCAGGGGCGTCTCCGCTTCCTCCATCTGTTGTGCTAGCAACCAACAGTGTAGGGAATCCGTTGCGCGGGCGCTAAACAATTTTTCGCCGACTACGGAGGTCGTAATGAGCGACCACAAACCACCTTTCACTGCCCCTGCCGGTCGTCGGTGGGTCTTCTGCATGTATTTCGTGCACTACCGCACGAAGCAGAGGGTTTACCGAAAGGATGGACGTCCGTTCTGTTTCCTAGTCTGGGAGCGAAGGAGGGCGGCGTAAGAAAAACCAGCAACACAAGGGGGAGGGCGACCTCCCCCTTTTCTCACTCCAGAATCCAAATCCACTCATTGATTCTGTCTATAACGGCTCAAAGGCTCGGCACAATACGAGAGTCCGACAGTATTCGATCTCCAGTGGAGCTGCGGCACAGGTGAAATGATGCCGCGTCCTGGATTACAGGATCCCCAATCCACGAGACAACTCGCGCACCGCAGGAAGGTCCCTACGGAGCATGTAATCCGTCACGGCTCTTGCTCCAGCAAAACTGGGCTGGGCCTCCACCCATGCCCTTGAAAGTCCTGCTGGGAATGGGCGGATCCGGATTGGGGTGGTTTGCCCCTCCAATTCCGCCCATTTCATCAGGGGCCGGAGGAGTTGGGTCTCGAAAACCTCCGGAAAGAATTCCGGCACCTCAGCATGCAAGGCGAACCGTAGCAGGCGGCCAGCGAGCTGGCGTTCGAAGAAGGAGTGGAGGGTCTTGTTGCCTGGGTTCTCAAGGCAATCCCTACAGGAAGTCACACAGGTGGGGTTGGAGCACCCCTCAAGGATGTTAAGGGCCTTTGTGAGTACGAAATGTAGGTCTTGGCCTATCTTCTCTGCATAGCCGGCCCCACCGGCGGCCGTGTCGTATAGGAAGAACTCCGCCACCAGGCCAGAGCCTGTCTCTTTCGGCACTAGGCGGTAGCCGCCATGCAGTTCATTGGGGTCTATTTCCAGGTGCCGGGAGGCTGCGATCCTCAGGGCCTCCACCAGGGTGATCATGGCGTCCTCCCACCAGGGCTCCTCCAGACTGAAGGCCATGGGTGAGGCCCAGCCTATTTGGAGAGCCAGGAGGTCCGTGGGGAACCGGTAGTAAAGGCTGTTGCCGGAGCGGAACTCCGGTGCCTGACAATCTTGACTGCCCCCCGGTGCCAGAAATGGAACTCGGTGAGGCTCTCGCTGGGGCAGAGCCTTGGGCTCGGTTGCACCGCAGTTCACACAGATCGAGAACCCGCATTTCCGGTCTCCACGGTTCCAAGCGATTAGTTGCTGATTTGAGCGGTGCACACAGCGGATCGCAAAATTCAGACTGGTCCAAGAAAGGGTCTCTGGCTCATCAGGAAGTGGGAACTGCGCCCCCTCTGCCCTGGTAAAGACCTCGTCGACGCCAATCTTGTTGAGGGAACGCCCCCCCTTAGGCGAGAAGCCCGGAGGCCGGATTGCCAGGGTTTGTTCCAGGACCTCACCGCAGAGGGGACAGTGATCGGCCCCCTGAGGCCCACATGAACCGGCATAGTATTTGAGGTATGTGCAGTTGGGGCAGCTAACGATCGTCTGGGGTCGTTCGAGCAGTTCCTGGATGCGAGTTTTTACCTGGGGAAGCACCGTCGACCCTGGGACGAACAGACCCCCGATCTGGTAAAGCTCTTTGTCCACCGTTACCAGGCGTCCCGGCGCGTATTCGGAAAGGGCAATGCCCAAGGCTTGCTGTGGCTTTTCCTTGAGGCGAATACGGTTGTGTTTCGACTCAAAGAGATGCAGGGACACCACGTCCATGGGGAATGCATAGCGGGGCATCCAGCCTTCCTCAAACAAGCAATCCAGCAGGTTCTCTTTGGAGGGGTCCCCCACCCAGGAGGCCTTGGCCCTAACCCGCTCCAAGTCATCAAGGAAGTCCTGTGTGGCCTCCCGGTATAGGACCGGGTTCACCTCGGCGCCAAAGGGGAGCCAGGAGGCTTTGGCTTTCAGCTCGGCGGGATTAAGTGCCCCAAACCATTCCCGAAGACCCGACAGGCTGAAGGTATCAGCCGCCCCATCTAGAAACATCCCAGTCTTCCCGAACACAGTGGATAGGCCCGCCATTTCTGGCTCCGAGCCCCTTGGGACGGATCGGGAGGAAAAGAAGCTGTGGAGGACATGGCCCCGGATGTGGCGTCTGGCAAGGGTCTCATTTCGCACCTGGGTGCTGGGGGAGGCTGGTGTGCCGCTCACAAGCCATTCAGGATGCAGGAAGGAATGGGCATCGTAGGAGCCCCCCTGGGCGTAGGTGACAACCGTGGAGAGGGCGCTACCGCGTCGTCCCGCTCGACCTGCCCGTTGCTGGTAATTCTCCCGCCGCGGGGGAACGTTTCGCATCGCCACCGCCGTCAGCGAGCCGATGTCAATCCCAACCTCCATAGTGGTGGTGCAACTTAGGACATCCACTGGCGGGCAGAGATGGCCGGAGGCGTTCTTCAGTGGCAGTCCCTGGAACCGCAGTTCGTGATCCTCAAGGGTAGTGTTGGTCTCCTCAGGATCCTTATAGGACAGTTGGGCCGTGTGTTCCTCTGCGCTGAGACAGAAGGACGGCCTGCCCGAAGCAAGCGCATGGCGAACTCCCGCCAACACCAGTCCCCGTCGGGCCTCCACCAGGGGATCCCCCTCAGGGGTGAGGATCAACCTCTTTGAATGGCAACGGGAACAGTGTGCCCGGAAGGGGAGGAGGCTGATTCGCCCACATTGTTGGCACAGATACGCCGGATGGGTGGCCGGGAACTGAACCCGGACACGGGAGTGCCGAAGGTAGAAGACGCTATCCTCTGCACAGAGTTCGCAGGTCTGGTCAAATAAGATGCCGGTAAGAGCCTCCACGACACCAGATGGGATGTTGTTCCCTGTCAGCAACTCAACCAGAGCCTCGGGGAATTCCCTGGTCGTGGTCTGGCGAAGGCGGTAGGCCCGGAGCGCCTCGCGTTTTTCGAAATACCGAATGTCCACGAAAATGGACCCGTTTCGGACCTGGTGCTCCAGGAACAACCCGGCGATGGCCTGGAGGTCCTCCATTGTGAGCCCCACACCGTTGCCAACCTCCATGAGGCGGGCCAGGACCTGCTTGCTTGGTTCCAGCACGACCAAGCCCAGGTCGAAGGGGGAATGGAAGGGATCGGCAAGGAAGGCCAGTAGCGAGTTATAGAAGGCCTTGGGGACCTCTCCGTGATCTAGCAGGCTATCCTCGCCCTCTGCACCCAGGGCATCCTCCAGGCTCCCCTCGAACTCCAAAAGAAACCGGTCCTGGTGCTTTAGACACTTTTCCTGGTCAGGTCCGGAGAAGAAGTGGAGATGATTGCGGGCTGCCTCACCTACGAAGGCAATGTAGGTCTGGTGATCAAGTTTCCTAGTACCAGAGGCCTTCAGGGCCAGAGCCAGGGTTTCTCGGAAGGCGTCCCGCTGGGCTTCATCAGGCAAATGGAGGGCCAGTTTCGCCGCCGCCTGACGCCCATCGGAGAATACAAGCAGTTTTCGCCCACCGTTGGGATGAAGGCGCTCAGTCCTACGGATAGCAGGTTGGGCCTGGAACTGAGCGCGGATGAGGGCACCGATAGGCTCCTCTCCCTTGGTGGCTAGGGTAGTGATGGATTCCTGGTCCTTGCCCCGCTTACAGGCTGGGCAGTGCCCCCACCGCACAACTCCGTCTGCCTTCTTAACGGGCAACCAGACCTTGAGGAAATCCAGGGAACCAATTGGCGGGGCGTAACGGACAATCTTCCCGGTCCAGATGTGGATCCAAGCGATTTGGTAACCGTTGGGTTTCAGCCGAGGTTCCCCCCCCGGTTCCGGCACTGCCGCCAGGATTTTTCTGGGCTTGGAGGCATCATCGCGGCTGCCCTCATGCCATGCAAATGTCATGTCCTCGCCCAGGAAAATCTGGAGGAACGGGGTCCCGCAATCCCGGTGGGCTAGTAGTTCGAAAACCCGGGCGCCACATTCGCACTGGATCCGGGACGAGGTGTGTAGTTTTCCGAGGAGGTTGCTTCCCGCCTCCTGTGTGCGTCGCTTGTTGCAGGCGGCGTTGGTGCAGGCGAAGAGGGAAGGGATGCCCCGGTACAGGAGGTGGGCGCGGACTGGCACAAGTGGCCGGTCCCCCCCACCCCGCGGATGACGGGCCACGGCCCCCAGTGCCAGAAGCCGCTCAAGGGCCTGCGGCCCCAGGCGCTGCCCAGGGAAGAGGCCTTGGGCGAGCTCCCCAAAAGGCTGAGCTTTACCGGAAATCCGTTGGATAAGCAGGTCCATGGGTATCAAGGAAGTCAACCGCGTTCCTAGCCACTGAAGGCCTTCCAGGGGCGCTTCTGGCATTCCCTCTATCTCTCCCAGGCACCCGACCATCCCTGCCTGGAGGGCTTGCCGGAATCGAGCTGGGTCGCTTGTATGGGCATAGAGGGCTTGTAAATCCATACCTGCAAGTGCCTCCACCTCTTTTGGGGTTAAGCTCCGGGAGGCGGCGGCGGCAATATTCAGGGGCGTCGCCGTCACCACGTGGATTCCCCTGGGTTGCTCCCCCACAAGGTTCTGAGCGAACAGTCGCAAGGCCGCCTCAGAGTCCTCCCCTCCTCCAAGACTGGCACTGGTGAGGATGCACCGGACCTTGGACCGATCGATCCCGAGTCGATGGTATAAGCGGCGCAACAGCAACCCCACCTCGGCTCCTGTAGTCCCCCGATAGAGATGGGCCTCGTCCACCACCAGGGTGAGGACATTAGCGGGATGGGCCGCCAACCAAGCCCTGGTCTGCTCGAAGATGGGTGCCTCGATGGGCCGAAGCAGCATGTATTCCAACATGGAATAGTTGGTGATCAGGACATCCGGAGCATGGTCTTGAATCTCATGGCGGGTGTAGAGCTCAGCATCTTCGGGATCAGTTTCCCATCCGGAAGCTTCGAATGCAGGCAGATCCTTGGCGGGCCAGCGTCCCGCCTCCTTGAGGCGAGCCATTTGTTCGGGATCCTTGCGCTGGACCCCCAGATAGACGTTCATGATCCGCCCAATCCTGGCCTTGTCCTTCTCGGGGGACCTGACCCCGGCGTAGGGCGTCCGGCTGGTGTACATACCGAATCGAATGGGCCGTTGGAACCGGCTGATGAAGTGCTCCCTGATCCGGGACTGGCCGAAGGTCCGGCGCAACCGTCCGAGTTGATCGCTAACCAGCGCGTTCATGGGATAAAGGATCAGGGCCCTGAACCCGGGCTGGTTCCAGGTGGAGGTCTGAGTCCGTGCCTCTGCCTCGCACCGGGCCAGAATGGTCCAGAGGAAGGCCTCGGTCTTGCCTGAACCGGTGCCTGAAGCGACCAACACGTCCTTTCCCTCTTCGAGGCCAGCCTCCAGTGCCTCTGCCTGATGCTGGAAGGGGGTAGGGAATACTCCACTACCTGGCCACCTGGAAGCCTGGTCCAGGAAAGTGATGGTTCCCTCCGGGAGGCCTAACCCGGAAAATCCCTCGCTCCGCTCATGATAGTAAGGCGTGGCCTCGATGTATGGGGATTGCGCGATGACCCCAAGTTCTTGCATCAGGGCTCGCCGCTCGAAAAACAGGGAGTGGTCGCGGAGGAAGTATTGGCTCTCTATGTAGCTGGACAGCGCATTGCGGATGAAGGCGGAAGTGGCTTGGACGGATGGTTCAATCATAGGGCCTCAGCGGCGAAGCATCTTTAGGGGTGTGAAGACGAGAGCCTGCAAGAGGTCCAGGCATTGGGGGTGGATCACTACCGTCCACTGGTGGTGTATTGGATCCTGGACTGGCGGGCGAAGACAGGCGCAGAGAATTACCTGCCAATGCCAGTGAGGGAGTTTCACGTAGAGCTTCAGGATTGTCTCTTCCGTCCCCTCATTAGCTCTCCAGGTCTCATACCCGCCGGAATGTGCCTGGCAGATCAGGTGGGCCATCCTCCCGTCCATCCATGAAGGTAGGATGCGCAGGGACCATCCCCCCTGTCCCCGAGCAGCGATACCCAAAAGATGATGGGACAAGGCGTCTGTCACCCGAACCCAGGAACCCACGGGAGGGGTCCAGGGATGGGCCAGGACCCGATTTGTGAGGTCATGATTGGAGGTGGGGGTGAAGACCTGAGCCGGCAAGGCCTCAACGCACGCCACCGCCTCGGCCAGGGTTGGCACCGTGTCCTCCTGAGCCTCTCTCTGGCACCATTCTTCAAGTTCCACTTGGTGTAGGGAGATGCCCGTGTGGCTGGTCCTACGGAAGCCTGGCGATCCTAACCATGCGGGATGGATTTCGGGGATCACCCATGAGGGCATGCCTCCTATGAGCTGCGGGTCCCGGCCGGTCCCTAGGCCGATCAGCTTCAAAGGTGCAGGGAGCCACTCCCCACCTGGAAGACGGATGAGGTCTCCAACGGCCGTCAGATGGTCCCGAACACCCTTGGCCTCTTCCAGGCCACCGGATCCCAAGGTCGGGGCTGCCAAATCCAGGAATAAGTTTGAGAGGCGTTGGGTGGAGACGGGCTGCCAATGAGAATGACAATGAGCCCAGAGAGAACTGCGCCAAGCCTCCGCCAAAATATTCCAGGTGGAGCTGGATGGGCCCAGGCCCAATGCCTTTGAATGAATGGTCTTGAGTTCATCGAATGCGATCGGGACAAATGCGGTTGGCATCTCAGACCCTAAGCTAAATATGGGTGAAGACGCTCGACCCGGCGCATGGCACCCCCTTGAAATGTGGTTTCCATGGCCTTCAAGTCCACCCCTGCGCAGAGAGCCCCTGCAGCCAAAAGGAGGGTGAGGGTCTCCTCCTGAGGGTCTGGCACCTCCAGGGCCTCCAAACACTGGATGACTTCCATGGCCCGTGGTGCGGCCCAACCGGCCTCCTTCAATTCGTCCTGGAATTCCTGGAGTGCGTCTTTACCTGTCTGGTTCTTGATCGGAACGATCAGCTTCGAGAAATCGGACGAGGCAAGGTAAGACCTCTCCAGGGTAGGTTCCTGTCGCGGCCAGCCTTCTTCGTCCACCACCATTAGACGGTCCCAAAGGACGGGGCTGATGGGCTGCTTGGCCGAGCCCACTGTAAGAGTACAGGCAATGAGTAGCGTGGTAGGCCAGGACAGCTGGCCCAACGGAGCCCATGGATCCTCCTGACGGAACGCTTCCGCTGCGAATAGGGGGAGGCCGGCCTCCCTAGAGTGGAGGAGCGGCTCAAGGAGGAGTTCAAGGGGCACGCGATTGGCCCCCTCGAAGACCACTTGGGAGGGATGCTTGGCCGATTGGCCTTGAAGGATGAGAGAGGCGAGGCCGGAAGGATGGGGCC
This sequence comes from uncultured Solibacteraceae bacterium, assembly GCA_964589695.1. Classification (GTDB taxonomy): domain Bacteria; phylum Acidobacteriota; class Holophagae; order Holophagales; family Holophagaceae; genus CAZPUI01. The sequence continues at coordinate 17,618 of CAZPUI010000001.1, forward strand.
GGAACCAACCATCCACGAACGTTCCAATCAAATCCCTGGCTCGGACTAGCAGTGGATCGATGGACACCCATCGGAGCCTTCCTCCACAGACTAAGTCCGCATGTTTCCTGGCAAGAATTAGACTGCGGGGACCACATAGAAGCGGGATCCTTCCCACGCTCCAGGCCACCTGCAGGCGGGCCAAGGGGATGTGCTCTCTCAGCACACCCTGGATGTAGCTCAGGTTCTTGGGTTCGCCTTCGATTGGCAGGACGGGAGCGGGTGAGAGGCCGGCTCCTGATGGCCGGTTGACTTCAAAGTCGGGGGAAGGAAGGCGGCGAGCCTCCACCACCTTTTCGGTTTCGGGAACCACCTGCGGGGCAGAGACAACCAGATGCTCGCGCAAATCCTCGAGGGCCCTGCGGTCCTGGGCAAGGGCTTGGCGGCCCACTTCCAGTTCGCGCTCCCCCTGAATGATTGTCTCAAAGGCCTCCTCCATCCGCTGATCTAGGTGCCGCTTGTGCGCTTCGAGCTCCTTTGCGAAGTACAGTGCGAAGTCCCCGTGCTCATGGAGGAGGGGCAGGAGGGACTGGAACGGCAGCCCTAAGGCCGATCCGTCAAGGATCGCATCCTGGAAGCGATTCAGTTCTTCTCCAGTGAGGGACGTGGTTTGGGCAAGCTCAGGGGTCTTTAGTTCAGCATTAAGGCCCTGAGTGGGGGCCTGGTCGGGCTTCACCAGCGGATTAGTTAGGGCCGGAGTTGCCGTGGGGATATCTCCTTTCAGAGAAGCCGCCGTTAGGTGCAGGTGGATGGCCTGCTCGGAAGGGAAGGAGAGGCTAGGTGGCGGTGCTTCTGTTTCCGGAGTGGTTCCATAAATATCTCTGATCTCTTGAATTTTTTTGAGTTCTAAGAGGGGAGGAAGGATATCGATGTCCAGTTCCTCTAATTGGATGGTAGGGAGGCCGGCGTAGCGCTTGACCGTCCCTGGATGCGCTGGAGGTTGGAAGCTGGCTCCCTTCTGTTCGAATGGCCCGAAGTAGTCGAGATAATCCTCGTCCCTCTTCAGGTAAACCTTGAAGTTTTGGGCCAAGTGATGGGCCCCTCGGGCTGAAAGCTGTACCGATAAATAGTCCAGGATTCTTCCTAGGGGAGCCATTTCCTCGGTGAGGTTGCCATTTCTGATCGCGACCCGGGGCATTATAGGTTCGATTTGGTAACGGCGCTTTTCCCTATTCAGGGTGGCGGCAGCACCTTTCCGGAAAATCACCCACCGACCGACCTGACAGCGAGGCCCTGGTCTCATCCAGATGGCCGCTCCGGTAGCGAGGAATTCGACCTCAAGCTCAAGAGGGCTGAGCTTCCGCACAAAGCCATTCTCGAACTGCATGCAGGGTCTAACCAGGGCGTAATCATCCCCAGGGGTCCAATGCACCACGTCGCCAAGGAAACAGGTGGTCATCGCGGCACTTCCGGGGCTATGGAGTGGGTGTAAGACGGCCACCCCGATTTTTGTCGGAGTGATAGGTGGTAGTCCGTGCCCTGGAACCGGGGCGCATTGTTCACTGCCGGGGTGAAAGTGAGAATCATTCGGGGGATTCCAAGCCCATGAACCTGCACCATGTAGGGCGCACCTCGTTCGATAGCTGACCTGATGCCATCCTCCAGGCCATTGAGCCGGCCTTCTGGCTGCCAAACCAAGGGGCCCAGTCGTCCCGGGGGTCCCGCCAGGACCCGCAGAGGAATTGAGGACCGGATGACCCAGCTCAGGCGCCGGACGTCAATCCCGGCAATAACCTTCAGGACAGGCTTACCTCGCAATTGGAAAGTATCAAAGGGCTCCCCGTCCTTAAGCAGGATTAGCTGCGGGTAAGGGATGTCGACCCAACCCATGCGCGTCGCCTGGCATTGGGCCAGGCCGGGAGACCGGCCAGTCGGCAGTTGGTAGAGGTACCCGGGGACCGGAGCGTTCATTAGCCAGGCCCTGCGCTCGCTGGAGGAATTAATATCGGGGCGGGTCTCCAGGAGCGCCCACCCCTTCCCTTGTGATGGATAAATTGGCACCAGGCCCACGAAAGCCAGCGGTGGCGGGGACACCACCCGGACGGTCTTCTCCTCGGAGATATGCCAATCCTGGATTTCGAGCCACTCGAATGATGATTTATCAAAACCTTCGAGCCCAGCTGGCAGGAAAAGCTCCCAGATGTACCAGGTTCCCTGCTCGCCCATGCAGGTGCCCAGACGAACCGGGCTGAGCGTTGCAGGAGGCATCTCTGGATTCAAAGTTAGATTTAGCAAGTGACTTCCCAGTGGTAGGGTCACCGGCGATGTTGCAAGGCGGCCTTGGAGGCACCCGTGATCACCCTCTTCCAACAGAAAAGCGTTGGATGGCAGGAGTTCTACGTGGGCAGCCTCAAGGGCCTCCTTGCGCCACGGCGGGCTGGCAGGCCAGCAGGGATCAATCTCCAGTTCATACGTTTCCATCAAGGGGACGGGAACCGGATCCAAACCGGGGCTGGGCCACAGGCGCCAAGCTTGAGAACCCTCCGTTGTCACTCCTCTCACGGCGAGATGCAGGCTCTGGAGAATCCTGAGATCCGGTGTATCCACCCCCAACTTAGGTAGGCCCAACCCGAAGCTAAAGACCCAGGTTGCCTGAGGGCCCTTGCGTTCAGCGGTCAACCAAAGCTTCAACCCTGCTGCGCGATTAAAGGCCTTGGGTCCAGCGGGGATGGAGCAGGGCTGCGCTGCCCGGATGGGCGCTTGGTCCCCATGTTGAACGAAGAAGTGCCCATCCCTTCCGACTTGTGTATCTGGGGGCTCTGACCGGAACGGGCAACTTGCACTCCTGGGGTCGTAGGGGGAATGGGCAAAATGGGGAACCCGTTCGTCTCCGCATCGGAAGATGGTTCGTGCTCCGCATTCAAGGCAGAAATATAGTCTCCAGCGGACCAAGTCGGGGCTGGCCTCCACACGAGCCAACTCACCCTGGACGCGATAGCAGGCGTCTCTCATCGAGAAGTCATTTTAGGTGGAAACATCTCGGTATTTTGGGGTAGTCCCAGCAATCCTGCTACCAGGGAGCCTGCCCCAGAACCTCGTCGTTTCTCTCGTGGATGGCGGGTATCCGCACTTGAGCAGGGGCCGCCAGTCGATAGTCATGTGCGAAGACTGGCAACAAATTCTGTCTCAAAGTCGACGACACGTTCGGTTCGACAGTGCTGCGCAGGAGATATCCAGACCCGGAGCCTAAATCAACTTCCCGGAATCCTGAGAGAGGAGTTTCAGGGTCGCTGGGGATACGCCTAGTTCAAGCGCGATCTGGGCAGCGGACCACTGTGCATCGAGGGCCGCAAGCGCAAAGGCCCGCTGGGCGGCCTCCAGCCTCCCACCGACATTTCGGTCCTGGGCCAGGAGCGCCGTGAAGAGGAGTCGCAACAGTGGCGCGGTGAGCAAAGGAGCATCCGGGCTCGCCGGTTTGGCCTGGTGGACACAAAGCCCCACTCGCCCATCCACAAGAGACACCACGCCCTTGCGTGCCATCTTGTCCAGGTGGCTGTATAACCGTTTGGCCACACGTGCCTTGGCACCGGGCGTGGATCTCGCAGTTACGAGGCGGGCAGAAAAAAAGTCCAACAGTTCCCGAACCAGTGCGCCGTGGGCGAACTCGTCCGCCAGCACTGCCTGGATCCAACGCATGGACAAAGTGCCAACCGCCATCACAACCTCGTTGAAATTCATGATGCACTGAGGCCATGTCCGTTTGGAGCCACGCCGTGAAACCGCCAAAGGTCCCACGCCCCTGGGACGACTGGTGCAAGGCAACCGAACTGCACATCGTGGCCAACGTTAGCTGGTCGGATTCCCACAGACACGTGCTCGGCATGGCCAAGTACAAGCTCGAAGGTCTATCAATGCGCGACCGGCGCGCCAGCAAAGAAGAAGGATAGGACACCCCAGAAGGCCTCCTCAACCGTTGGGCTCGGCTTCGCCGTCTCGAACTCGAATTGCTCGGCGAGGACACCTTGCGCCTGCGCCCAAGGCCAGGGAAACCTGCTGCAAGGCTCGCAAAGAACAAACCCAGCGAGAAGCGGCCCGACCCGCCTGGTCTTGTCGATGGCCTACCCGAAGACTGAAGTGGGCCCTGGAATCCCGAAGGAAGCCAGGGCCCACCTGCTGGAAGAAGGTGCCTTCAGGTCGCCGAGCACCGCGACCTTCAAGGCATCGCGAACCATGCCCAGAATCACACCCAGAACCAAAGCCAAGACAATACCCATCAGGCACCTCCTTTCCCTGCACCAAGCAGGAAATCCTTTCTCTGCCATCTTCCGATCCTGGATTTGCCTGGTCCCTTCTCAGATGGAAAATCCGCTGAGTTCAGACTTGGGTCCATGAGCAGAACGACAGCCATCGACTTGATCCAGGCCATCTCGCAAGGTCAGTCGCCGCTCCCTCCGAAGGCAGCGATGCACCTGGTTCGCCAGGCCTTGTGTGCGGCTGCGCTTGCAGGAGGAACTGCCGTCTCGCTGGATCGAATTCTTATTCACGCCTCAGGATGCGTTTCACTGGTTCCGCCATTGCCAGGCCAGAATGCAGTTCTCGAAGCCCACACGGTCACCTTGCGCACCATGGCAATCCTGTTTGCGGGCCTCACACTGGGCGAGGTCTTCCTGGTCGAGGACGACCCGCGGTTCCTTCGGAGTCTGCTGCGTTCGGCGCTTCCGGACCTGGACGCTGAAACCGATGCGCTGCTCGGAAGGCTTCTTGGACTCGAAAGCCCGTTCGAAACGCCCGTCGAAGCCTTGTCAGAGATCGCAGGCATGCGCCCAACCATGGGGGTTCGTTCCTACGGGCAGTTTTGCCGCGTGCTCCAACCGCCACAGGCCGCCTCGAGCTTCCGCAGTGGCTTGGTTGAAGCCGACTTCCACCAGGTGCCGAGGTCCTGGCGATCCGGACTCGCCGTAGGCCTCGTACTCGGTGGCCTCGCAACAGGCCTGATCGCAGCATCCTTCGTCGCAGGTTTCATGGCTCGTGGTCAACAACCTGGCGAAGCCCTCGGAGAGGTACGATTCCAGAAATTGGAAGCCCTGCTGCAACGCCTGGCAATTATGGAAACCCAACAGGCCCGGCGGCCAGCTGTCCAGATCAGCCAAAAGCCTGTGCTTACGGCACCTCAGCGGGTGGAACGCCCGGTTGCAGACTGCGAACCCATCCAGGTGGTGGACTCTGTTCTCCACGGGAAACCCGAAGTGCAAGGGCGCGTCCAAGACCGGGATTTCGTGGCCCGGGTTCGCGTGAACTAGCGGCGGCTGCTGGCTTCCTGGAAGTGGAGTCCCTGGCGGACACCGCCTGCAGCGCAGGCAAGGAGAACCAGCTCGCAGGCAGCGAGTGCACTGCCTGAGGCGTCCGGCGGTAGCGCAAGTTGGCCAACCCGCAGGATGAGCACGAAGGCCAGGAGGAAGAGCAGGCCTTTGCCACGCACAAGGAACCGCAGGGCATCAGCCCAGCCTTGGCTACGGCTCCCCAGGGCCACGCCCATGGCGGCCGAAAGACAGGCCACTAGGATGAAAGCGGTTCGGGGTGTCAGTTCATGCAACGGCGGCTGCCTGCTGAGTGAGGACAGCCAGGCAATCGCGCATGCGCGTAAGAATCTGACTGTCCATCCATCGTCTCAGACCGAAATCCCGAATGGGCGCGAAAGAGTTTCCCCGCTTCTGTGCCGTGAAGATCCGCAGTTCGCTTGAGCTTCCCGAGTTCATCCAGGCCTCAATGCTCTGGGTTTCCACGAGTGCAACGAGCGTGGCATCGGAGTCCAGTGGTTCCTCCAGGAGCTCCAGATACTCCGTGACCTGGCCGTTTCCGTTCAGGAAATAGACGCGGGGGGAGAGGTTCGTGTTGATCATTGTTCACCCCCGCCCACAGGGCCCGGGGCTCGTTTCCGCTTCGGGACGAGCCCCGCCGCAAGCGCAACTGCCGCAACAGCGAAAGCGGCATAGATGCTTCGGACCAGGTTCCGCTCGCTTTCCTCTTTGGCTGAAGCCTCGCGGGGCTTCAGTGAAAGTTCGAATTCGTTGGCAGCCACCCAGGTCACCCGCATCTCCCTGAAGTCGTAGGGCGAGGAAAGCCCGCCCCTGCTGGGAAGCATGAGGTCTACGGATTTTCCGGTGACCAGGAAGGCCTGGGAGCTCTTATGGTCCGAGAGTTCAAGGAGCGTCCTCCCGTCCAGCTGTGGCTGCAAGGCAATGGTTTGTGGTCGAGGCGCATTGCGGTATTGGGCCGTGCGGTCTGTGGGATCTCGATGGAGCACCAGGCGGAGTCCGCTGGCGGTGCTGCTGATGTCGAGGTGTCCGGTGGGTGCCTGCACGGCTTCGCGAACCACACCGTCCAGGCGAAGGCGGCCTTCAGGCGCATGGATCTTGATGGGCGCGTTGGCATCGAAGCGGTTCAGGTCAAGACGACCTTGGCCTTGAGCTTGGGATGGGCTTCCCACCGCCAAGGCAGCCGTGAGCAACGCAGTGCGGAAGACTTGGTCCTCCCTGACCATGGCGCCCAGCTTGGCCCGCATGTCCGGCCAGCCAGCCCAAGGTTTCGCCTCACCGACAGCCTGGGCTTCGTGAGGCAGATCTGAGACTGAAAGGCGGAGGTTCTTGGCAACCTCCAAGGTTGAGGTGCCGTCAGGCCCAGGTCCGTCATCCCGGAGCGGATCCACAAGCTCCGGAGCCAGCCCCACGGGCTTCGATGCCCGTGGGCGGGGCGTAAGGGCCACTTGGACAGAAGGCTGGACTGGTGCGGGTTGGGCCACTTCCACATTGAGCGTTGGTTCGGGCAGAAGTCGCATGGAACTCTCCTGCCCTGAGTGTTAATGAGCCGGGAAAACCAGGAGCCAGATTCGGCGTCCGATATCGGGTTTCCCCGTTTCTAGGCCTCCGGTCCCCACATTTTGCTGTGCAAGTTAGCCCAACTTCCGCACCGACCACGCGATTCAGCCCCTTTTCCGGGTCTTTCGCAGGCGTAAGTGCCGTATTATCAATCTGCGATTTTGCAAACTCGCGTTTTAGTCTCGAGTATTTTTAGTCAAATCACTTGCGTGTGATCAAATATTGCCGACCATAGTCTCTGTATGTTCATCAAGAAGAACGTCCGGAAACATGGCGACAAGACCTATGTGACCCACCTGCTGGTGGAGTCGGTGAACACGCCAACTGGACCGCGTCACCGAACGATCTGCAACCTCGGACACATGGCGCCGGGTCCGAAGGAGGAGTGGCTGGATCTGGCGTTGCGGATCCAGGCAGCTTTGGCGGGACAGCCGACCCTCTTCCCAGATCCGCGGATCGACGAGGCCGTGGCGCGGGTTCGGGAGCAGCAGGCCAAGGCCGGAGCCAAAACGGAGGTTTCCAGCGCAGCTACGACCGTCCCAGCAGTCGTAGCGGTTCGCACCGATGGGGTGCAAACGCAGGACTCGCGGGAAGTAGGCCCCCTCCACGTGGGTCATCAGATGTGGCAGCGGCTGCAACTGGACGGGATCCTCAAGGCGGCCGGACTGGCGGCCGCCGCGATTCGGCTGACCGAGGTGATGACGCTGAACCGCCTGGTGCATCCGGATTCAGAGCGGGCAATGGTGGACTGGGCCAAACGGGTGGCGGTATCGGACGTTATGGGCATCGATGTCGACAAGCTCAACGACGACCGTTTCTACCGAAACATGGACAAGCTCCACGGCAAGCGCTTGCGGATCGAGAACCTTCTGAGGGCGCGTGAGAAGTCCTTGTTCGACCTCCAGGACACGCTGGTCCTCTACGACCTCACCAACACCTACTTTGAAGGAGATGCGCGCCAGACCCCGAAGGCGAAACGCGGTCACAGCAAGGAGAAACGCACGGACTGCAAGCTGGTGGCCTTGGGTCTAATGGTAGACGGTGAGGGCTTTCCGATCGGGCATGAAGTGCTGGATGGGAACACCATCGACTGCCGCACCGTGCCGATGATGCTAGACCGGCTCGAAGCGCGCACGGGCAGGCGCGGTGGTGCCACCATCGTGATGGACCGTGGGTTTGCGAGCGCCGGGAACCTCGATCTGGTGCGGCAGCGCGGACACCACTACCTGATGGCCGGGTTCCAGAACCAGCGCGGGGACCTTCTGGAAGCCTTCGAGGCCCTGGAGGGGTGGGAGGAGATCCAGCCCAGCGCCATCAAGACACCGGTGCAGATCAAGCGGATAGCCCGTGGTGACGAGGTCTTTCTCCTCTGCGTGAGCCCGGCCCGGGCGCAGAAGGACCGCGCCATTCGCGAGAAGCAGGAGAAACGCCTGGTCCAAGCCCTGGAGGACCTTGCCGAAAGCGTCCTGAAGGCCGCTGAGAAGGGCAAGCCACTGGCGGATGATGCGCTCGGGGAAAGGATCGGCAGGCTGCGGGAGCGTTATTCCCGGGCCGCCCGGTATTACACCATTGCCCGAGAGGCCGGTGCCCTGGCATGGGCGCGGAAGGCCGAAGCGCACCGGCGGGCGGAGGAACTGGATGGCGCCTATTTCCTGCGGACGTCGAACAAGCTGCTCGGGGCCGAGGAGATCTGGCGCACCTACATCACGCTGACCCGCATCGAATCAGCGTTCCGCGACCTGAAGAGCACCCTGGACCTGCGCCCTATCCACCATCGGAAGGAAATGCGGGTCGAGACCCACGTGTTCCTCTGCGTGCTCGCCTACCACCTACAGGCGGTCATCGAGCGAGCGTTGCACCAGGCTGGCGAGACCACGAGCTGGGAGACCCTTCGGGAGGAACTCAGCACCCACCAGGTCGCGACCGTGCTCCTGCCCACCACCGACGGCAGGACCCTCGCCATCCGCAAGGCCGGCATCCCCGACCGCCGCGTCCGCGACATCTACCGCCTCCTCTCCCTGAACTCCGAACCCATGAAACCCCTCCGGACCTGGGTCTGAACCCGGTCCGAGATGAGGCGTCATAGTCACCAAAATCGGTGACCTGGATTGCAAACAAAAGGAGTTAGAGACTGAAATGCGGAAGTTGGGTTAGGCTGCACCGACGATCCGCCCAAGGCACATGTCCCCGCGGAACGGACAGGTGTCGCAGTAGCCACCAAAGCTGCCAATGGCATTTCGAGGGAACCAGCCGCGCTCCAGCCCATGCTCGATGATGTCCAGAGCATCATCCACCAACTGCTTTCCAACACGGATCAGCGTTTCCATATCTCGATCCCGGAAGCTTCGCGCCTCGACCTTCCGCTTGTCTGAGGTCTTGTTATCCAGCTTCGCCACGGAAACCTGGTTGATCTCCACCCCTGAAGGGGCGTCCCCAACAGCCCGGTTCCAAAGCCAGGAGTACCGGGCCAGCTGGCCCCAGTATGTGTGCGGCATTTCATTAGCCAGGTAGCCGAAGGTCAGCTTGTGGTCCCGAATGATGGAGTCGCCGCCCATGAGGTCCAAGGTCCCGCTGATCTCGAAACCGCGGTATTCGGTGGCCAGATGCTCCTCCACGGCCAGAGGCCGACCGGCCAGGACAATATCGGGCAGCACCTCCATAACGTAGAACCGCAGCGCCTCACTCACCTTGTAGGTGCAGGCCTTCGCAAGAGCCTGGAATGCGGCCTCCGTGCCGTCGAGTTCCATGTCCTCCAGGCTGGCGAGGGAAAGACTGGTGCCCAGGTTCTCCAGGGCACATTGCTCCGCCTCGGAATAGGAAGGGGTGTTCCCCACCTGCAGGTCGCGGTAGAGCAGTTCCGCCCCCCTGTGGAACGCTGTGCCCACGAGCATCTTGTGGTTTACCCGCCTGGGAAGCCCGGCAACCCGCTCCAACTCCCACTTCCGACCGCAGGTGAGCACCGTGCCGAGTTCCGTCTGGCGCAGGGTGCGAAAATCGTTCAGATCGATCGTTAGTTCAGCCATCGGAATCACCCCGAAGCCAGTCTGGGAGCAGCTTTCAGGACAATGCCTTCTGAGAGCGTTCCAAAGGACCGGCGGGCCGCCGGCCCTGCTTCAAATCACCGCGGCCAGGGCCTGCTCGATCTCGTCCAGGAGGGTTAAGTCCTTCTTGAGTGCGCGGCGGATCAGTTCGGCGGCTTCGGCCTGGGTGGTCCCGCGATCCCTCAGCAGCGCCACCCACTGGTCCACAAAGGCCTGTTCCAGTCCCAGGGCGCCGACCTTGACGCCCAAGGTTCGGAACTGGGAGGCCTCCGCGGCACCCGCCGGGCCCGGTGTAGTTGTGGCCACCATCCCTTCCGGTTCGGCCAGGGGGACCTCCGGGCCAGCTTCACAATGAACAACTGTGGCCGGAGCCAAATTCTCGGTCGGCACGGGTTCCGGAAAGTGCTCCACCTGAAGCGCGAAGGCCTCGGCTTCATCCTCATGGCCGATCGTCGGTCCCTGCTGACGAAGGCGCTCCTCCACGTCCACCAGGCCCATTGCCTTGAGGCGGACCTTCACGGAATGAGCCTTCTCCAGAGCCTTCAGGAGGTCCTCCTCGTCTCCGTCGAAGGCCATGCCCACCGTGAAGAACGTCGTTCCAGTGCGTTCGTTCTGTGCGACCACACTGCGCCGGGTCTCCGTGATGGTCAGGGCCAGGGGGATCCTGGCCAGCGTCCCGCCAGTCAGTTCCTTGATCGCTTCCATGGCGCCAAGAAGACCCTGGGCTGTGTTCCAGGAGGTCGAACGAAGCTGCCACAAATTCCCGAGAGGCGTGTGCTCCGGGATCCTGAAGCGCAATGTGGAAGCTACTTTGCACTTCTTCTGCTTCGCGTACGGGCAAGCATCGCTGCAGGAACCATCGGGCAGTGCCATGAATTCCAGGTTCGGGTCGATCCGGCCCGACGCATCCATTCGCCTTTCAGCGGTCCCGGCCGCTCCGCCCCGGCAGAGCACGACACCTCGCCCAGCCATGACCCTCCCCAGTTCCAGGTTCATGGCGGGATCGTCCGAGACGAGTTCGATCTTCACACTCTTGGGCTTCCTGGCATTTTCGGCCGCGAAGTCGGGATGGTCCTCGAACCGGCCCGTGCGGCTGGGAGATGCCTTGCAGTATCTGAAGTGGTCCAGTTTCACTGGGGCCGGCGCCTTGCCGGATGAGCCGGACGCAGAAACATCGCCGATCTTGACCGTGCCGACGACGGGCACTTTGGGTCGAAAACCTTCGGGGAGCAGCGTTTCACCGTGTTTGATCGCCATGGGTTGGAACCTCCGAGGCCAGCTTCGGGCAACACCTACTTCCCCTGCTTTCTCAGAAGCCACACCGGACCCATGCGCATGTTCCTGCGCATGGGTTCGAACCGCCTGTGCGATCACGCGAGCTTCAAAGCCTGTTCGATCTCGCCCAGCACCACTCCAGTCAGGTCCTCCGCCTTGCGGATGCAGGCGTACCGAGGATAGAACTTGGCCACCTCCTGGCTTTGCACGCCAATCGCGAAGATCTCTATCCCTGCACGCTTCACCGCCTCCACGGCTGCCCGCAGGTCCGCTTCCGCAGCTGGCAAACCGTTGAGGACCCCATCGACCCCAACCGGCTTGCCATCACTGATCACGAGGATGATTCGGCGGTCGGTACGCATCGACAGTAGCCGCCGTGCCACCAAACGGAGCGTCTCCCCATCCGTGTTGTGGTCATCAGCATCCAGGGCCATGATGCCCGCCGCCGATGGATGCTTGAACGGCTTAGCTAGGAGGTGAGTGAGGGTCGAGACTTGCCGACCGAAGGCTTCTGTTTGCCCAAAAATGTGGCGACGGGCCTGGAAGCCCACAACTTCCACCTCAACCCCAGGTAGTCCCCGCAGCGCCTCCACCATGGCCACCGCAGCTCTTCGGGCCTGGACGATTTTGTCCCCCTCCATGGAGCCTGAGCAGTCCACCATCAATTCCACGGCCACCTTTCGCGTACGCCCTTTGACGGTTGTCTGGAACACCCTTGAATCCTGTGTAGTCAGGAACCGGTGCAGGTTGCGCGTCGATAGCGTCCCGTCCTCGACATCCTGAATGAGGCGCCCACGGCCAACAGAAAGCAGATGCTGACGAAGGCGCGACCTCAGGGCCGCGATTTGCGGACGGAGGGAATCCACGGTGGCCCTGTAGGATGCCTCCTTTGCACCGTCCACCTGTTTCCAGATATCCACGACGACATCGGCCTCCCGCATCGATGGGCTGACGGGATAGATCGGATTCACCAGACCCGACTTGTCGGCCTCCAGAAGCCGGTGAGCCTCTTTCTGGTCCTCCTCTCTCGCAGCTTCAGCCAGCACATCCTCCAGGGCGGCATAGAGCCGCTCGGACAGCCCAGAAACGCCCGAACTGCCGCCCGCGTCCAAGGCCTCGGCCAGGGCATCGAACCCGGCCTGAGCCTCGCCAGGGCCCTCGGATGGGGCGTTCTCGGCGCCACTTTCAGCTTCCACGGCCTGAGGGTTAGAGGAAGCCTGTCCCTTGGTGGCATCTTCCTGCGGGCCATTCCCAGCGGTCCCCTCACCCTCGGACCCATCCCCTTGCGCAGCATCGGATCCAGGGCTGGGAGGGCCTTCAGTAGGTTCATCCCCATCCTCGGAGGCGTTTCCCGAACCGTTGGAGCCAGAGGGCTCTGGTCCCTCTTCCGGGCTCTCGGGGCCCTGGGTCTCGTCTTGGCCGTTGCCCTGTTCCTGCCCCTGTTCCTGTGCTTTCTCCCTGGCCCCCTTTCGCAGCTCATTCAGGATCGCGATGGCCATGCGTTCGACTGTGGCCGTATCCTTCGCACCCACTGCCGCATCGATCATCGGTTCGATCCGAGGCATCAGCTCCAGGATCTGCTGCCCACCTTCAAAACCGCCGACCGGCGCCAGGTCCTCCTGGTAGGCCCGCAACTGGATCGCCGTCATGGCAGAGGCCAGCATCGACCGGGGCGGCTCCTTCGCCCACGCTGCCCTGGCAATCTCCATGACGATCCGGTTCATTTCGGCGATGTTCTGTTCGGCCCCCTTGTAGCGCAGGCCCATGAGGATCTCGATCCGCACGTCCTCCAGGATGTTCGTCAATTCGTGCACCAGGGCATCCCGGGAGGTCGAAGCGTTCACGGTCGTATGGATCGCGTGGGCCATTTCGTGATCCATGAGTCCCCGCACCGCCGTCAGGGTGAATCCCTGTGGCATCCGCTCCTCGGTCGGCAACACGATCCGGCGACACGTACCAGTTGCCCGGTCGAATTCGGCCATGCCGGTGCGCGCCTGGTTGCTCAAGGCCACCACATTCACCTTGCCGTCTGTCAGGACCGACGCAAGGCCTCCAAGCAGGTCTGCCCGTTGCGTGGAGTAGATGCTGCTGGCCATGAAAGCCTCCGTGAGATCCAGCCTCATGCCTGCCATCTGGGTCAGGTGGTCTGAGACCGTTGTTCCTTGCAAACACCCAAGAAGGCCCTCTCGGGCCCCAGTGGGCTCAGTTCCCAACCTCGCGCTGCACCGCCTCCCAGAGGATCCGGTACTCGTCCCGGGAGAATTTCCCTTCGGCGGCAATCTCGAAAGCGAACTCCCAATCCTTCTCCTTCAGGAAGGCCTCGGCAAAGTCGATGGCGCTGCGGGTGCCCCATACGCCCATCACCTTGTCCTGGGCGATGAGCCCGCGGATGAGCACCGAAACCCGGGCCACCAATTCGGCAACAAGGCTATCGATGCCGCGCTGCACGAGGATCCCGGCCTCAGCATCCTGCCGCGGGTTCTCCACCTGGATCACGATGAACCGGTTGAGCATCGCGCAGTTCATGGCTTGGGTACCGTGATACTGCCCGTAGTCATCGTGCAGTCCCAGGCTGTTGGCCGTGGCATAGATCCGAAAGTCAGCGTGAGGCCTCAGCACTTCGCCATCGTGCTCCTTGATCACCAGGGCGCCTCCAGGCTCCAGGACCGGATGGAGGAGCGCCAGGAGGGCGGGGTCGCCCATGTCGAGTTCGTCAATGAGGAGGCCCAGTCCCTCTCGCATCGCCCTGGGCAAGGCCCCGTCCACCCACTTCATCCCGCCCCCGGCGATGACGTAGTGCCCGATCAGGTCTGACAGCCCGGTCTGGCCCGATACGTTGATGCGCAACATGCCTCGGTTGGTGGACGCGTGGAAATCCTCGGTCATGGTGCTCTTGCCGGTGCCGGAGGGGCCCACGAGGAGGACACCTCGGTTCGCCTCGAAGGCATATGCGAACTTGCGCGCATGCCTGGCATCCCAGCTGTGGGCCCGCTTGGTAGGCACCAGGGGATGGGAGGGCCCCGGGCGGTTAAACCTGGAGAACTCCCGGTGTAAGTGCGTCGGGATAACGGGAGCTGGGGTGCCGGCCGCGGCCACTTGGGATGCCTGGCCCTTCAAAGCCGCAACCTGCCGCTGTAGCCGTTCCTTGCTTTCGACGGCCTCCAAGGCCCGAACCGCAGCCTCCCCATGAAGTTCCGCCACCCGGATCTGGTGCTTGCAGTCCCCGCTCCTCTCGGCAGCCTGGCAGTTACAGGCGGGGGGATTGAGCCGAACGCTGTAGGAGTTGGAACTGTTCACGCTCCTGACGCTGAAGATCCCAGCCTGAGCGGTCGGCTGAATGTTCGACGGAGGAATTTCCTGAACCCGCGAATGCACTGCAGGGAAATTGCCCGGTCGAAGGCGCTCGACCTCACCCCGAAGGCCGATGGAATCCAGCGGCTGGGCTTCGGGAAGGGGCCCAGGTGCGAACGGTGTGGCAACTGGTGGCGCTGGAGCAGGGGTAGTCGCCGCTGGCTTGGGTCCTGCCTTTGGCGGGGGGGTGTTGGCAGGGACGGCGGCTGCAATAGCCCAATCAGGGGTGAGGGGGAGCCGCATGTTCCGCTCGTCCGCGGTCAGGCCGATGGTGTCTGTCTTGTCCCGGTAGCCTTCCGCTCGCTTCTTTGCGGCTGTCAGAAAGGCCTTGGCCTGGGGAACCTCCTTCGGCGTAAGGTTGGCCCCACGACGCCCCCAGAGCGTGAAGGTGAGCACGATGCCGGCCTCTTCCAGGACTTCAACGATGTAGATCGCGTCTCGTCCCTGGTTGTGGTGCAACACCACGCGTTCTTTCACGATTGCGGCCATGGATCACCTCGATGGGTGACCAGGATCCGGTGGGGCATTTCCTAATCTGTTTCTGAGACAGATACAATGTGAGATTTGGTATTTCCAAATATTGGCCACCAGGAGGAAGTGTGACAAAGGCGGAGCTGGTTAAGGCCATCCAAATACTTGAGAATATTGAACATCTCTCTGTAGATCAAGCCGATGCTATTGCTGCCTTAAAAGAGCATCTTGATAAAGGAGACTCGCATGGTCAAAAACCCGACGTCGCTCAAATCATCAACGGAATTACACATATATGCTACGAATACTCAATGTTTGTAAACGCTTGGATATGGCATTCGCGTTTTTTCGTTTACTGCAAGCCAAAATCTGAAATCCAATTTTCACCAGAATGGTTTAATTCAAATGTGTTTTTCGAATGCCTACTTATTCATATGCGAAATGTGAATGAATTTTTCCGAAACCCTCATTACGGCATCTTTACTGGTGCAAGACATGGAAACACACTAAAGGCAATAGACTATAATCCAAATTTTAGGCTTTCCAATGCAGAGCAGAGTTATTTGATTGAAACATCTACCCGTTTAAATACATATCTCTGTCATCCATCAGCAAGCAGAGTATCCGGCAAACAATATGACTGGAAAAAGCTGGCCATTAAATTGTTGAAATTATGGCAAAAATTTAAAACAGGGATTAGAGAAGAGTACCGCGAATATTTTGATTGTGCTGAATTCGAGATTGATGATCCATCTGCGTTGTTTAAAGATTTCTTTCAAGCAATTGACTCGGAACGGCTGCAACCTTAACACTCCTATTCCTCCACGCAAACAACGCAATCCCAGGTACCTCCACAAACCGGTAGAGCATCGACCCCAGGACCAGCGTCATCCCCACATAGACCGCCATGACGACCAGCGCTGGCCCCGGCATTAATCGAGCCGTAGGCACCGACAACACCAATCCCAGGCTGAGCAGGGCCTGCGCGAGGTAGAGGCTGTAGATGCGATCCGACAGCCACCTGACCACACTGAAGACCACCGACGGCAGACCCCTCCTCATTGAGGCAAAGCTGACCAGCATGAACCCACAGCAAGCCGCATTTAGACTGAACCCGATCAGCACCAGGGGCAGCGGGCGGGGCATCCAGGTTCGCCATGGCGCAAGGGCGGCATAGAGGCCGATGAAAGCGGCCACGGCCAGGATCGGAGTGAAGGTCGGGAGCATGAAGGAACGACCGCCAAGCGCACTGCGCCGCACATCCCAGTGCAGGGCAAGCCAGAGACCGAGCAGCATCCCTTCGCAGTGGGCGAAGGTATTCAGGTAGACGACAGCGCCGAACGATTCGTTCAGCGAAGTCTTGGCCAAGTCCTGGAGCTGGGTCGCAACGATTTCTGGGTGTGCGATGGCAAGCCCTGCCCTGACGGCCAGGGGGATCCCGAAGACCGCAGCGAGTCCCCACCATGGGTGCTTGCGCGTCCGCAGAGCCACTGCCCCCAGCACCGGGATAAGCAGGTAGAACTGCGCCTCCGCTGAAATGGACCAGAGGGGCCCTACCAGAGGAGCTTTCCAGTTCGCCTGGAAGAACAAGTACCCGGGGAGCTCTTCCAGGAAGCGGTGCCACAAAGCGCCACCGATGGGTCCGAGCAGGAGGCCAGCCAGTACAAGCGCAGCGAGGTAGGCAGGGACGAGGCGACCGGCCCGCTTCAGAAAGAACTGCGTGAGGGATCCTCCCGTCTCCTTGAGGCGGAGATACCCGCTTCCCACCAGGAAGCCCGAGAGCACAAAGAACAGATCCACTCCCATCCACCCGGCACCGCCGATCACGCCGACAAAACGGTTGTCGGCGAGGCCGTGGTACAGGATCACCAGGCTGACCGCCCCGGCCCTCAGGATGTCGATTCCGGGATTGCGGTCCATGGCAAGCCTCCTGGGATCGATCTTGCGGGCGGCGGATTTTCCGCCTCCTACTCGGAGCCAGCGAGCTTCCCAGCCAGAATCGCCTTCTGGATCACACCGGTTGCCCCGGCGCCCTCAAGCTTTCCGAGGGCTCCAGCGGCGGCGCCCAACTTCCCGAACTTTCCAAGGACAGGTATCGCGCCGACCCCCTTCTCGGCAGCGTCCTGCAGCGCCCCGTCAACTCCTCTGGACGCGTCAATCAGATGGATCCCTGCACCCACGGCAGACCCGATTCCCGTCGGATCCACCAGGCCAGCCTTGTTGACGAGGCCTTGCTGATCACTGGAGAGCAGCGGCTTAACGCCTGATTTGGCAGGCTCAGGCGATGGCAACGGACTGGGATCATTTTGCAGGCGCATTGACAAATCCTTTCCCAAATTTCATCAGGCCCCAGAGGGCGGCCCCCGTGGCCACGGTCCCCCCCATGCCCAGGTTGAACCCGACCTTGTTAGCCACCACCCTCGCCAGAAGCGCTGCGCCGATGGACACAATTTCCGGGTTGTTCATCAAATGGAACTTAAGGCGGTCCATGAATCCACTTCCCGCCGGATAGCCATCGGGCCCCGCCTTCCCAGGGTCAGCTGGTTGGTCAGGTTCAACCCCCTTGCTGACAGAAGTGGGTTCAGGAGCGAAAGCCCTGGCGCGTTGGGGCCCGGGTGAGGCGACATCGACAGAACGGGAGGCTTCCGCCCCCACCGCGGGGCCGTCCTTCACCTCCAGGGCTGGTACTGCCTTGAAATCGGATCGGCCTTCGACCAGATCCTTGGATGACACGACGCCCCAGCTCTTTTCCATTGCCGCAGGAAACGGGAATCCTCCGCTCGGAGTCGTTTCGCCCTTGGCAAGAAGAGACGGGGGTTCTGGGGTTGCACCCATCGGAGCTGGCCCAGGAGCTGGCCCAGGCAAGGGTGCAATCGAGACGTCAGGGGAAGCCAGGCCAGGACACATCACTTGCCTTCCGTGGGCGGGGCTGGGGCTTGGGCACTCGCTCCCGATTTGCCGCCGAATACCATCTTGGCGGCGAGGCCAGCTGCTGCAGCGACGGCTCCGGAGAGGGCCAGGGACATCCCATTCGCAAGCAGTCCTCCGCCAGGCACCACCGCCTTGAAGATCTTCGTACCAATTGAGCTCTCAGAACTGGCGCTCATCGCCAGCATCCCGATGCCCGCTGCAATGGCGGCCGTTTTCCCGGGATTAGCCTTCACCCAATCGATGGCTGTATCCAACATGCCCTTGTCTCCAGCAGCGGCAGGCCCTGGCACTCCCTCCTGCAGGACGCTGGTCTTCAGGGCGGCCCCTTCCGTACCGGGTGCCTTAATCGGATTCACGTCCTGGGTCACCGCCATCGAACGGTCAACATCCTGGCCTCTGTCATGGCCTGAAACCGCTCGACCAGCAGCCTGGAAGTCATTCCCCGGATTCGAGAGCCCAACCTTCCCGGCCTGGGCAACCCCGCCTCCAGTCCCCTGTTGGACGATCGATCGGAAATCGAAGGGTTCGCGCTGGGGCTGAGCCCCACCCTCTCCTCCCAACAGGGACAAGCCCATGGTAGAGCCAGAGTTGGGTTGGGCTGCCGGTTCAAGGCTTGCAGCCAAACCTGGTGAGATTTCCTGACCCATCGATGGACCCGGCATAGAGACCTCCTTTGTCCGTCCAAGATCACTTGTGCGGATTTTTCGGGACGGGAATTCGTTGCACTGATTGGCTTTCAGCCAGTTTCAGCCGCCAAACCCGCGAAAAGCGCAGTCAGCAGAGGTCTGCAGCCACCGTGCTCATCAGCCGACCGCATACCGGGGTGATCGCAGGGCTCATCAGCGCGTCTGCGAAGACCTCACCTGGGACAGGCACAACTTCGTCCAGGCCGTGGGTGAGTTCGGCCACGGCGCTCTGTAGGGCCTCCATGCGCCCGGTACCGAACAGCTCGGCGGGGAGCGCCTCCGGTCTCCAGCCGGTCACGGTGTAGACATCCTTCAGGAAGGCGGCCTGATCCGGGACTCTCGCAATGACTGAGTTCACCGGGCCCTGCTCTACGGCAGCCACCTGAACCCGCCGTGCCGTCCGGTGGATGATGCCACTGATGAGGCGAGGAAGCCCCAGCGGTGACAACACAAACACACCAGGCCCCCACTTTCCCAGCGGGGGAGCCTCTTTCCGCTCGCCCAGGATCTCGATGTAGGCGCCCTCGGCAATGGCCTGGCTGAGGTCAAAGGCACCGTCGGCACCCGTGGGATAGAGAGCGATCTCCACCTTTGGAAATTCGGCTCGGGCTCTCTGCAACGGATCCTCGATGGGCGGGAAAGGACCGAAGGGCGACACAAATGCCTCCCAGTCGGCGCTGTAGACCGCGATATGCCAGGACCCCTGTTGGATGGCGAGCAGGGTGTCGTTCCACCAGGTCTCTGGGTTCCTGGCGGAGCTCCCCACACCAAGAACCGGTTCGTAGGCGAGCGTGAGTTCCCCCTCCGGGAGTTCGGCCCGGTCCACCTTGGCCTGCTCCAGCTGCGCGGCGACCGACATGCAGCTGCGCCAGATTCGGATCCATTGCCCGTTGGCAAGCCGCGGTGCATGGAGGACGTAGTGTTCAGGCGGGGCAACCCAGCCCGAGAACCAGGTCTGCAGCTTGGTCTTGAGGGTGCCGTCGAAGAGTCCGCACCCGTACCGGTCCCGCCATTCAGCCAGGTCTGGATCGAGGCAGTCAGCGATGGTATCCCATCCGACAAGGCCACCTGCAATGGCTCGCAGTTCCTCGTCCTGGAGGTACTGCGGGGCCAGTGGCAGCAGGCACGAAGAGGCAGCGATCGAGGCGTAGGTTGTTCTGCGATCCATGGGGCATCCCTTTCCAAGCTGATTCTTGGAGCGGCGGGTTTTCCGCTACCGGGAATTTGTGGACTCGTATCTGAGAGGATGAAGGCCTGGCAACACCTTCCTGGACAATCCCGCCATGCCAAAACTCCCGACTCCCGACCCATGGTTTGAGCACGCCACCGAGCAGATCACCCGGCTTGCTCCGGAATTCATCCACACCGAGCTCTGGGAAGAACTGGACCACGAAGGTGGCTCCTTCCCCCCCAACTTCGGTGTCCTCAGGTATGACGAGGGCGAGGAATGGCCTCGGCTGATCGGCTTCCTCTACGGGATCGCCGAGATCCAGGAGATGGTCTACGGATATTTCGTGGAAATCGACGATCAGCTGAGCTCTGAGCCCAAGGCTTCCCGCTACCGCAAGGAGCGGCTATTCCGCATTCCTGGCACTGATCCGGTCCGAGTGATCGATCCTCTCCAAGAGGCCGCGAACGAGTGGCACACCTTCGTGCCGTCAGATCCCCCTCGACCGGGGTTCAAGATCAACTTGGACATCTGACAAGAGTGGGCCTCAAGGCCTTGAATCTACGCTGAGTGGAGGTCCATTTGAGCACACCCCTGGATCGAAAGCGCCTTGACGAGTTGAACACTGCAGACTTGATGCTCCTAATTGAGAATCAAGTCTCTGAGGGCAAGACGATTGACTTTAAGCGCATCCTACCGGGAATAACCGATAAGGACAGAAAAGAGTTCCTTCATGATGTCGCATCTTTTGCGAACGCCTCGGGAGGGCATCTTGTTTTTGGAATCGATGAGGCGCAGGGCATCGCAACAGAGATCTTGGGTCTGAGGGATATCGACCCTGATAAAGAGGCTCTTCGGCTGGAAGAAGTAATAAGGAGTGGGATTCGTCCACGCATCTATGGAATTCAGATCAGGGGAATCACCATTGAGAACGGAGCATTTGTCATCGTTATAAGGATTCCCAAGAGCTGGAATCCACCCCATCAGGTGACATTCCAGTCTGATATGCGGTTCTCTGCGCGAGGCCAAAGAGGGAAATACCTGATGGATGTAGACGAACTCCGTTCCACGCTGGAGCTCGCAAACACCGTTGGCGAGAAGGCACGCAACTTCCGCCTTGAGAGGGTTGCGAAAGTGCTAGCAAATGAAACGCCTTCCCAGGGCATTGAGGGCGGACACGTCATTTTCCACTTTCTTCCACTTTCTGCATTCTCGGGTGGATCCAGTCTGGAGTTCGCCAGGAACCATGGACACTACCCGTTCGAGGTTCCGCCTTTAATGCCGGGGGGCTTTAACCACCGCTACTGCTTTGATGGCTATCTCTTCACGCAGGGTTACCCGAGTCAAAATTCCTATCGGCTATTTTTTCGATCGGGTGTAATGGAATACGTTGATTTTTATCCTACTGGTCAGGACCCATATGCCTTCAGGCTAAATTCGATAGTGGTAGAAAATTTCGTCCGGCAATGTCTTGAGCACGCCTTGAAAACTGCACAGACACTCGAAATTGATCCACCTGCATTCGTCGCACTAAGCCTTACCGGAATGAAAGGTTGGATCTGGAGTGTTGGAGATAGGCTAGTTCAACCACCTATCTCACGCTTTGATCGAGATCCTCTGCTGTTTTCAGAGAACTTCTTGGATGGGTTAGATTGCAACCTTGATGAAGTTCACAAAACCATTGTTGATCCTGTTTGGCAAGCAACGGGTTGGGAGCATTCAATGAATTTCCAGCAAGGGAAATGGACACCGAATAGTCCCTAAATCCCTCTGTCAGACCGGCCTCTCCACCGTCACCGGTACCATCACCTGGTTCAGATGCCCGCCAGCGTCCGCAGCCTCCACGACGAGCTGCACGGGAAACCCTACGTAGGGCGCCCCACCCTCTGATTTCCAGGTCGCGGTGATCACCTTGCGCAAGGGATCCCAGTTAAGCGTCGGTGTCGTGCTCACAGGAAGGCCCAGATACAGCACCGTAGCCTTGAACTTTGTCGTGTCGATGTCATCCCGTTCAGGATCTGAAATCACGAAGGTCCAGGCTGCTGTCGCCCCTGCGGGGATAGTGGTCGGGTTAGTGGGAGCCGCCGTGAGGACCGGCCCGAGGTTGTTCCGGATGGTCAGGAAGAGCTCTGACACGCCCACCACACCGTTGGCATTGGCACAGGTCAGGACCAGGGAGATCTTGCGGTCCAGCAGGACCGTATCCATCGGAACCGCCCAGCTCATGGTGGCGACCTTGGTGATAGCGTCCCACCTGACAGCAGGGGCTGGGGTCAGCTCTCGGCCGGAATACACGGCCACTGCCCGCAAACTCCCCTCCCGGATCGCGTCTCCATTCGGGTCCGTCACCTGGTAGCGCAGTTCCACACCCGTGCCTTGCTTGAGCTCCTGGGGAGGATTAAGGGCAGCCACAGTGGGAGCTGGATTCTTCTCGATGGTGATCGCTTGGAAACTCGAAGCCTTCAAGCCCACGTTGTTTTCCAGCTCGAAATCCAGGATCGCTGAGCCGGCGGCACCCATCGGTGGCGTCCAGGTGATGAGCTTGGTCGCTGGATCGTAGAGTGCCCCAGCCGGCTGGCGGAACGAGCACTGGACTGAACCGGGATCGTCATCCTCGAACGCCACGCGCCACCGGAACACCTTGCCCTCCACAGGCGGCACCCCATTCACGATGGGAGTGACAGTAATCGCCTGCGGTGCCTTCCGGATTTCCGGCTGCAGTTCCCAACTCTGGTGGGCTTTGAGCCCGGAGGAGCTGGTCGCAGTTAGGACGAAGGTGCACTTCTGGCCTGCATGGTAGAGGGCCGGTCTCCAGACCATCCGCTCGTTGTCCAGAAGCTCTGCCCCAGAGGGCCCCGAAAGAGACAGGGTGTAGGTTCGCTTGCTCTCCATTTGGACCACGGGCCGGTACTCGTAGGTGAGGCCGGGTTTGACCGGCAGCCCACTGGCGAGAGCGGTGGGCGGGGTGGTCGCGAAGACCGGCGGGGAGTCCCGATCGACCGTTGTGTTCGTCACCGTGGCCGAGCCACCACAACCCACGACCAGAAGCGTGATGGCCAGGGCCAGACTGGATGCGCGCAGAGAATCCATATTCCCTCCCCTCACCAAACGATCCCTGCGGCCAGCTCGATCGAGAGGCCACCGATCTTGGAGCCGAGCTTCCCTGCCTTGACGTAGCGCAGGCTTGCTTCCCAGTGGCTTGTGGTCGTCTCGCCGTGGCTCCTAGTCCCCAAGCCCAGCCCCAGCCCGGTCAAGGTCTCCTGCAGCACGGAGGTCGTCGTGGTGGTGGGGCTCGAGGTCTGGCGCTCCACCCGAGCACGGTTGAGGGAGGGACCGAACCAGACGTAGGCCCCGCCACTGGTCACATTGCGGGTATGGAGGACAAAGCGGAACGTAGTGCGTGCCAAGGTCGTTGTGACCTGGGGAGCCCCCTTCCCCGATTCGAGGCTGAGGCTGCGCAACCCATCCAGATCGATGCCGAATTCCGACCGTCCCGGCCAGAAGTGGAATCGCGTGACAAGGCCTGCCAGTGCAGCGAGCTGACGCTCGCCGTTGGAGGTCTCACTGAACACCGCGTACTCCTTGGACGGGCTCCACCCCACCCCAAGGGACAGGCCGACCCTGAACCTGTCGTACTCGCCGCCGGCCATGAGGCACGGGGCCACACACAGCAATGCCAAGAGTCGAGCGATTCGCATGGTTACTTCTCCGAGACCCAGACCGTGCGGTGTGGCTTGGCCATGAGTGAAGTGACGAGGATGACCTTGGCCACGGTGCCTTCCTCGATGGTGATGTCGGGCTGAATCTTGGTGAAACGCTGCAGCAGCTGCTGGCTCGCCTGCCCGATGGTGCTCATTGCATTCATCCGGGTCATGTCGCCCATGCTCTGCTGCTGGCCGTAGGGCGAGACGTTGTTGGCCCCCCCACCCGTGAAGGCGTTCACGACCGCGAGTGCCATGGTTCCACCGAGCATCCTCCCCCAGTGGTAGTCCACCTTCCCATCCACCCCCGTGATGCCCACGCGGTTGGCAGCCATGACGGGGACGGCGATGGGGATCACGCGCCCACCCGGGGTCATAAACTGGGAGAAGGTGATTTTGCCGCGAGCCTCGGTGTCGGATCCCATCTGGGCACAGGCACCAATGAGCTTCGAGCCCCTGGGGATCACGATCATCCGCACATCCACATCCCAGATGTCGTAGATCAGTTGCCCGATTACGACACCGGGAATGGAAGTGTTCACGGCTGTCAGGAGGCGAATCTCCGCAACGGTCCCCTGGGCAACGAAGCCGAGGCCCTTTTCCCTCGCGACGTCAGGTCCGTCTTCCAAAGCCAAGGCATCGAGAGCACGCGAGGCCTCACTTCCGGGGTTCTGTGGCAGCCTTTGGGCCACTGCACCAAGGCTGGGCGCTTGCTGACTGCGAATGGCTCCGAGCACCGACGCATCCTCGGGAGTGAGTTCCTGGCGCTTCTGTTCGAGCAGTTCCTCGTAAAGCTTTCGCATGGCAGAAGCGGCCTGCTCCTGCTCCTTCCGGACCCGACCGCTCGAGTCCGCTTGGGCCTGGGCCTGATGCACCTGCAGGTCCATCAGGTATCGGGCGTCCCGCTCCTCCTGGGCCAACTGGTCGTCGGACAGGAAACGTGCAGGAGCCTTCGGCGCGGGCGCGGCATAGGGCGTCGGCTTCCTTTCCTGGCTGTGGCCGGAGAGGCCAACCAATGAGAGGGCGATCCCAACGATGAGACGCATGCTACCTCCGAATCAGTGCGGGGTTCGGGATGACCGTTACGTGGGGCGTGCGCGCCACGAAGTCGTCCTGCACCCGGTAGCGCGAGGCTGATGGCCGATGCGGAATGAGGAGACTGCTGCCATCCTTCTCGGGGCTGATGTCGCTCGGAGCCTTCAGGCTGGCGCGATAAGCCCGATCCGCTTCCAGCACCTCCGAGGGATTGTAGGGACGGGGTCGTCCGGTGAGATACCCGGCCTTCACCCACCGAGTCACCGTCACAGGGTCCTTCTGTCCGACGGGGACGTAGGCGAATTGCACCGGGTAGGCGCCCCCATCGATGTCGGGGCTACCATCCGCATTCAATCCAGATGTCTCCGCAACGGTCGTGGCTTCGAGGGGCAACCCCGTTTTTGGATCGATGGAAGCGGGGCCACCCATGGCCCGGGTGGTGTCCTGAACGTTCGAGGGCCTGCCAGCAGGCGCACCAGCCTTGGCCTGAGCCTGAGCCTGAGTCTGCTTTGCCTTGACGGCCTCCGCTGCCCCCCCGATGTTGCCGGCCCGGAGCTGCGCCAACTGCTGGAGCAGGGCCGGGTTCTTCTCTCGAAGCACGGCCTCCTGCTCCTTGGTCATGTTCGGCACTGCCGTGAGCTGGCCCTTGGTGCTGGCCGTGTTCACCCTGTTGAGCCAGGCTTCGGCTCTCCTGGGGTCATGCTCCAGGAGCAGTGTCTTGCGGGAGTAGTGCAGGTACTCCAGCTCCGCCGCGGCAGCATCCTCTGCGTCCCTGGAGGCCTTGGCCTCCTGTTCCTTCTTGGCCTGTATCTCCTGGAGGAGCTTCAGCGAAGCTGGATCTCCCACCGGCTGGTCGGGAGAGTTGCCGGCGAGCGTAGCCACCTGGTCGGCCTTGGCTTGGTTCCCCTTCTCCTTCGCAGCCCTGAGCCGCTCCAGCTGCACATCCGCGGTGCTCTTTTCCTGAGGGGCCGCGTTGTTTTTCTGGACGATCACGACCACGAGCCAAATGAGCAGCACCGATGCAGTCACTATGGCGTAGAACCTGAACTTGCCGCTGTTGTAAAGGTTGCCTGCGTTGCCAACTGGGAGTTGTTCATCATTCATGGCCACCCCCCTCTCAGTTGGTCTGGAGCCATGTGAAGATCGACTCGGCATCGCCGATCCGGACCACGCCCTTGTCCACAAGGCGCGGGATCACGAACACGTCGCGATCCCGCGGGTCGTTGCCGCTCTCCTGACGGTAGTTCAGGATGTTCCGCTTGCCCGCGGAGTCCACATGGAAGAACAAGGGCGACTCGTTGAGAGCTGATTTGAAGCGCACGAAGGTGCGCTCCCCATCGTTCACAACCGAATCCACCTCGAGCAGCTTGGGCTTCTGATTTTCGATTTTGTACCGCCGATCCGACTTCCGGACGAATTCGACCCCAGGGACGCCCCTGGGCGTATCTGGGGTGATGGTCCCTGGAACCGGTGGTGCCTTAGGCCCGCCCTTCGAGCCGGGCTGCGGGCCAGGCTGGGGGTCCAGGGAATCGACCGTTACATTCCGGCCTGAAGGCGTCCGAACGGGGGTCGTGGGGGAGGTGGGGGCGGGGAGACCTGCCGCGCCAGGCTGATTGGGCTGGCTTGGCGCCTGGCGGGGAGCAGGCGCCGTTTCTGGCTCTTGTTCCATGTCGGGTCTGAGAACGACCACCTTGCGATGGAAGTCCTGCTTGGTTCCCTCCACCAGATCAAAGGAGAAGATCCGGCCGCGTTCGGTCGCCACATGGATGTTGGTGGCGACCTTCTCCTCACTGGGACGCAGGGCGACCCAATTCCGGCCGTACTTCACTTCGAGCACGCTGCCACGGATCCCCACCTCGACGCGAACAATGTCATCGTCTGCAGGGAAGAGCAGGATGGTCTTGTAGCCGACCTTGGTGCGGATGGTGTCAATGTCATCCTGCTCCGCTACGATCTCTGCGTATCCCCGTTTAAAGAGAACCTCGGTAGCGCCGAGGGTGCTGCACAACATCCACGCGCCGAGCAGGAACGCGAAGAAGCGGGTGATGGACCTCATAGATGGCTCCTATTTCTAAATGGAAGTTAATTGGCTGTCGGTTCGGTGAAGCCGGCCTTCTGGGCACCTGGGGCGTAGGACTCGGTCGGGCCCGGGAGGCGCCGCACACCGCTATCCGCCTGGCTCGGATCGGCGAGCTCCACGTCCGCACCCTGGTATCGCGTAACCTGGTAGCGGAGCACCTTTACGCCGAGTGGGTTCCGCCGCACCCAGGCTTGCCGTAGGTCGTTGTCCGTGGTCTTGACGTAGTCGCCGAGCATGAATTCGAGGGCGATCTCGTGGCCGGTGGAAGTCCCCGGGCGATAGGCCCCCGTCTGGTCGCAATCGTCTAGGGCATAGCGAATGAAGGCCCTGGCCCCGCTCGATGCCCTCGCCTGGCCGAGGTTCTCGAGTCGGCACTGCAGGATGCGGACCCGCTTCAGGCCATTGCCGGTCGCGGCCTTGGCGAGGTCTTCACGCGCCTGTTTCACCCAACGCTCGAGACCATCACCGGTCAGGTAGATCCCGTTCAGTTCGATGGCTTCGGGGAGGGTGAAAGGATTGCGGGAGAACATCCGCATCACCAGGAGCTCGAGGCTGTTCACGACCTCGGGTTCCTCGGGGATGTACATCTCGTCCACCCGCACGGCCTCGGCGCGACCGACATCATTCACCCGCACGACGATGGGCAGGGTCCGCTTGAAATCGACCTGCTGCCTCCAGTGGATCATCAGCACCACGACGATCCCCATGGCCATGAGGACATTGGCAAAACGGCTAAGCAGCAAGGCGGTCTTGGGTGTCGCATGCAGCGCTACGAAATGCGCGCGAGCAAGCTTCATGTCCTCAAGCGTGTATGGATTCCGCTCGTCCGCCTTGGATGGTTTCGGCATTGCAGGCCTCCAGCATCCAGGCTTGGGCCTGCGGATTTTCTGGAGACGGGGAACAGAAGAAAAGGTGCCGTTGGCTGGACCTTTAGTGGCTCTTCAAATCCGCCTGATACACCGATCGCAGGCTTCCATCCACCGCACCGCGCACCAACGCCCAGATCTCGTTCAGCAGGATCGCGATCAGGCCAAACAGGGCAAAGATCTGCAGGGACAGGATCACGGCTCCGTACTTAGCCAGGATCCAGTTATAGCTCCCGACTTCGAAGGGATTGCTTCCGGCATTTGCACCCGTGATCATCACGCCGGAGAAAGCTGACCCGATGATCCCAGACGGCCCAAGCCAGAAGCTCGAGTCGTAGAGCGCGGACGCGAGCTGGCCCACGACGGCCGCTGCGATTGTGAGAGCAAGCATCTGCTTGGCGATGTTGATCAGGAACCCCTGCAGGCTTCTGAAGTAGGCCAGAAGCACCAGCAGCGGAAGGAAGTGGAGGCACGCCTTCCACGCGAAGGCGATGAAGACGTAGTTCACGATGAGTGCCCTGGCCATCGCGATCTGCGTAAAGAAAAAGCTCATGTCTGCGAGCGCGTCGAACAGGGCCTTGAGAATGAGGTCCACCGCCGAGGTGACGAACTTGTCCAGCATCCCTGGATCCGAGGCGCCCTTGGCGGCGTCGAAGTTGCTGGCCTTGATGGCACGCTCCTGGGCGGCCTTGATTTCCTCTTTCCCCTTCTCGTAGATCTGGTGGTACTTCAGGCCCTCGACTGCAGTCAGGGCCTTCATGATGCCGGTCTTCATGCCGGCGACCGGCCTCGCAAGGAACTGGTTCTCCGTTCCGAGCCAGGAGCTGACCACCCTCTGCAGGGGGAGGGAGTCCTTCACCGCCGCATGAGTGCCGTCCATTCTGAATCGCACGTTGGACACGCCTGCGGCCCCGAGGGCGAGCACCAGGAAGACGAGAAGGCGCACCCCGTGGGTCGCGAATGTCCCGAACAGGCATCCCACTAGGCCGATGAAGGTGCCTGACTGAAGGCCTTTGACGAGGGCCGTCAGGTAGTGGAACAGGAAGATCGCACTGATGATCATGAAGACTAGGTTCATCATCGAGCCGATCGGCGCGATCGCATCCATGCTCGAAAAGACCGCTCCCGAGATGCTCTGCATCATCGAGACCATCATGGCGAAGTAGCTGTTCGCCTGTGTTCCCACATCCGGGAAGAGATCCATCACGCACCGCCCTTGTGGTAGGTCATCGTTCCGCCGAGGGCATCCTGGATCACGAGGCCAACCTTTGCGATGAGGGCTGCCATGAAGGCCAGGATCGTCATGGAGAGCATGGGAATGCCGTAGCTCACAGCAGTCCCTGAGGCGGACATGATCGAGTTGGCACCTCCGGCCGCCAGTTTGCTCCTCACCATCGCCTTGTACTTGATGGGATCCGGAGCCCCCTTCTGGATCGCCGCCATCTCGGCGTAGACCAGGCGGGCCCTGGATTTCAGCACACTGCCTGGATCCTGGTTGGCCAACATATTGGTGGTCGCGGTGGCCACGATCTCCCGCACCTTCTCGGCCTGGAGCAGGTTGGCGGTCGTGACCGCGATGACCTTCAACGTGATCGCGCAAACAAGGAGGTGCTTCACGATCTGGACGAGAATCCCGGTGGTGGACTCGAAATACGCCAGGACCAGCGCGAGAGGCAGGCAGAAGAGTGCGATCTTGTAAGAGATGCCGACGTAGAGGACATTCAGCCAGAGCATCCGTGCGATCACCACGTCCGCGAAGAAGTAGGTGAACGTGATGATGAGGCTGGTCCCCAGGTTCACCAGACCATTCCCCAGCATGGCCATCCCGGTCATGGCGTCGTTGAACCACTGGGTCAGGAGGTTCCCGCCGTTCGATGGGGTCCCCGTTTGGCTTCCGGGAACGAGAGCCATCTCCTTCAGGACCTCGTCGGCGGCTTTGGCGGCCAGGGCCTTCATCGCGTCATCTCGGGTGCCATTCACGAGACTGAACACGCTGAGGTCGCGGCTGGCGGTGGTGATGGCCGTACCCGCGAGGTTGATCATGGTCTCCGGCTGGAGGATGGGAAGGGCCACGGACTCGGACACCCATTCGTCGGCCGCGTCTTCCCCCACCCCAGGAATCCGGTAGGTGGGCTCGTAGTTCGGGTCGTACTTGAAATACTCGAACGGCTTCCCGAAGTTCACGTAGACCTGGTCGGGGATGAGGGCAATCGGGTAGTCCTCGCCAGCCTTGGTGATCAGGATCCCGTAGGCTCCAGCTCCAAGGAAACAAAAGATCATGGCTCTCAAACCCCGTTTGACCAGTTCAGGGGACAGGAAGATGAGCAGGTTCTGCTCCCGGACGAAGTTGAGCACCATGCGCCCTAGCTCCAGGCTGAAGTGCAGCAACACCGCGGCGAACGCTCCGTAGAACAGGACATACATGAGCGGGTTTTGCGCGAAGGCGCCGTCCAGAACGCCCATGGCCTTCATTGCGACCTTCGCCATAGCCTTGGAGATCAGCAGGGCCGTGGACAGGCCGATGTTCAGCGGATTCATGTTTTCACCGTGGCAGCCTCGCGGCGCATAACATCGCTTGCATCGAAGCTGCCTTCGAGCGCGCCATTGATGACCTCGTGCAACTTCGCAATGAAGAGCACCATCACGCCGAGCACTGCGACCACGCGCATGACGGATTGGGCAACCCGGCTCGCGTTGCTCACGCTGGTCGTCGAAAATTTCTCCAGCCAGGTCGCCTCCTCGGCGGGGATGAGGTCCTGGAGTTGAAGTCCAATCCGCATCGCGAAGAGCTCTCCGGACGAGGGCTCCTCCTTGGCAGTGTTGCGGGCGAAGCGCGAATCCTTCAGTCCCATGGCGATGGCGGTCTTGACCTGCTGCTGGTCGAAGACCGCCGCGTAGACCGCCCCCATCATGTTGGCCAGGATCAGGAGCACCACCAGGTGGCGGACCATGGATACGGCAAAGCCCCGCAGGCTCGTGAAGTAGCTTAGCCCTGCTGCTGAGGGGATGAGGATCAGCGCCAGGAAGGTCGCGATCTTCACGTAGATCGAGAAGATGATCACGCCCTTCACCACAACCCACGAAAACCAGAAGTAGGCTGACCAGGCCAGGAACATAAAAAAGTAGTACCCAGCCATATTTCCGATGGTCGTCGGGATGACCTCAAGCATGCCCTTCATGGAGCCCTTGCCGTTCACGGCCGCATCCACCACAACACCAGCCACCGTTGCCAGTTTCCGGGCGCTTTCCAGCAGGCCGCCCTTCACCTGGGAGGTTCCGGAATCGGGGGAGATCCTCGCCTTGCGTCGCTCCCAAAGTGAGCGCATTCGCGGGTCTGATTCCGCGAGCTTCTCGTAGATCTGGTTCCGCCGCCGATCTGCGGCCTCGTTCAGGAATTCCTCGTAAGCCATGACCGTGTCAACGGCGCGGACCGCCTTGATGGCGGATTTCGCTCCCGAATCGATCTGGGATGTCACCGCGGAGTAGCTCACCCCACCGAATTCGCCGGTATCCACCTTCAAGCCTGCGGCCAAGGAGATCTGCCCCCAGGGCGCCAACAGCACCATCAGGGCATAGAAGAACACCACCTTGCCAATGGCCAGCATGTCCTCGGGCCGGACATGGCCACTGGCGTCATGGACCCAGTGGTTGATGGCCTCCATGACCTTCCAGACAAGCACGAAGGTCAGGACGAGCCCTACGGCCACCGTCAGGGTGTTCAGCCCACCGAGAAGGGTGCCATTCACCCCGGTCACCGCATTGGCCCTGAAGATCCCGCTGATGAAAAACACCACCTGATTGGCGATCTTGATGAGTTCGGCAAGTGCGTCGGCCATCACTGCCCCCTGAGGGTTTTCACCCGGGCGGCCAGGGCCTCTGGGGTCAAACCCGGATCGACCAGGTTCAGTCGCTCCAGGATCCGGCTCGACATCTCCTGGTAGTTCTCCAGCTTGCCTTGGGCGGCCTGGACATCGGCCGCCGCCCGCTGCATCTGCTTCTTAAGGAGGATGAAGGCATCCGCTTGGCGGTTCTGTGCATCGTTCCTGATGCGACTGTGCAGGAGCTTCCGGATGGCGATGGCCTCGAGGTATGCCGCGTAGGTGGCCTTGGCGTACTGCACGTTCGCCTTGTGGATGATCCGGGGGCCCGAATCCTCGCCCACATCCGGATTGTCGGCGAGGTTGTTCAACAGGTCCCCGGAGAGCTCGCCGATGGTCTTGTAGGTGTTGAACACGCTGTCCAGGAAGCCGGTGTTCTCGGGAAGGGCCTGGTTCCGTCTCGCCTGCTCACTCTCGCGTTCCTTCGTGACGTTGGTGGTGACAGCCAGTTCCGCCACCAAGCGGCGAATTCGCTTGGACTGGCCCTCGAACACACGGTCGGGCTGGTCGTACCAGTACTGGATCTCGGTCTCCAGAGGGGCCACCATCATCGCCAGTTTGGCGGGGCTGGCGCTGTGAAGCTTGCGGAGTTCCGCGATTTCGCTGTTGATCTGCTGGATGCGAGCTTCCGCGATGGTCTCCAGTCGCTTCTTGAGGAGCTTGGGACTCGGGCGATCGTCCTGGAGTTTCGCCGAATAGGTCAGACCGTCATCCACCATGCTCCGACCCATGACGCCTTCGAACCAGGTCCGGTCCAGAAGTTCATTCGCATCCCTTCCCACCTGGATCAGCCCCTTGTCGATCGAGCCGTCGTAGGGGCTGGGACTGATGTTCAGGTCGATGTCTGAGAGTTTCGTAGGGCCCTTGTAGGCCAACCTGGGCGCGTCCCAGCTGCCGATGAAGGGGTTGTCAAGACCCAAGCGGCTGAGGATGTCGCCTCCGGATGCGCCGTTCTTGTAGGTCAGGCCTAGGTGCAGTTTCTCGGTGACGACCCCGAAATCATCGGTCTTGGTGGGCTCCCAACTGGGGAGCGTGTCCAGCAGATCGATCTGAAGCAGCGCGCCGTCCCAGGCCCGACTCATCACCTCGGCTTTCCGGTAGAGCTGATAGGCCTTGAGGGCACGCTGGAAGTTGGTCATGGCCTCCTTGCTCACGCCGAGCTGAGGAGCCAGGTCCTCCATCCAGTCATTCATCGAGTTGAGCCCTTCAGTTGCCCGCTTGGTGAGCTTCGTCATGTCCGCAGTGACATCTGCCAGCCCGCCGCTGATCCAGTCCATCGCGCGTCTGTACCAGGCTGCCTTGTTGGCCTTGGTCACTGCCCCGCCGAAATCGTTCCCCGCCACGGTGTTGTAGTAGTGATGGCCAGTGGAAAGGGGTATCACATCCCGCAGCACGTTCTGCGCGAATTCAATGGTGGCGGTATCGGCAAAGGGACTTGTTGGATATCCGGTGAACGAGAAATGGCGATCCACCTTATTTTGGGCACAACCTGGTGAGCCTCCCGCTAGAAGCAGAAGTGCCGTCAGCATTGCTCGCAGGTATCCCATGGCTGGCCTCGACCGACACAGGGGCCGGTGTGGTCAGGATGGGTCGTGCGGATTTTCTGGATTCTCTCCCCGCACAATGGCGGCCTGCAGGTGACAAGTGTCTTGAGTGCCTTCACGAGGGTCGTTATATGTTGGAAGTCACTGAGAGGAAACCCATGGCGAGACCAAGAAATACCTCGGTTCCAAAGGTACATTTGAAACCTGATGCTCTGCCTGACTGGGCCAAAAAGATGAAGGAATATCGGGAGAACGCCGGCTTCACACAGGTGGATCTCGAAAAAGCAATGAACGCCCCTGCCAATACCCTAAGCTTGGTTGAACGGGGAAAGCGGCTGATCACTACTGTCGACCGAACCAAGTTTTTCGAGCTGATTGGACAGCACGAAGACCTCGAGATTCCCGTGAGAATCGTGAAGGAAGCGAAGGCCAAGCGGCCGGCGGTTCCCAAACAGATTAAGGCCTCGAAACCCAGCAAACCCGCATCCTTGAAAGGGCCAGCCAGGGCTTCCACGGGGCGGAAACCCAATGCCAAGGTCGAGCCAGTAACCCCTCAGGTGCCGGAAGCGGCGCTCCCCAGCCCGTCTTCGCCTGGGCCGACCGAGGTTGTGGCCCCTGAGCGTGCGGTCGCCCCTCCGGCGGTGGAACGGGTCCAGGACGCTCCCAAGACCGCCTCCCGGGCAAGGGCACAGAAGAGCATGGAAACCCAAGGGACTCCCACAACGCCAGCCAGCCCCTCGGGCCTCTCTCCGGTTAAGGACGCGGTGCTGCGCGATATCGCCCGCATCCTTGGCAATCCTGGCCTGAGCGATAGCCAAGCCAGAAACCTTCACGGGCTCTTCACCTCGCTGGCCGTAAACGCCCTGCTGGGGGGCTGAACTTTCAACCGAGGCTGTCCCGCCGTTTCGTGGTTTCGAGGGGGCCTTGGAAATGAGATACCTCTCTTCAGAACGGCACCGTCGTTGCCATCTTCTGCCACGCCGACGCATCGATGGCCTGCTTCGCCGCATTCATCGCCTGCAGCTCCTGAATTCGCCGCTCACCCTGCAGCAGCGCCGTGAAGTACCACGCGATGTCCTCCTTGGCATCCTTCACGACCTCCACACCCTTCGCCTGGGCCGCGAACTGGTTCTCCGCTGCCAGCATCTGTCGGATCCCATGGAGTTCCTCAGCCGTGAGGTGCCGGTACATCGCCTTGGTGAGGGCTGCCTGTGCCTCGGCAGCGGGACCACCAGATACGGCCTGAGGAGGCGCAACCTTCCCCTTCGACAACAGGGTGATGGCCTGCCAGATGATGTAGATCGCCCGGTCTACCTGCTCGTTCCCGGTGATTTCGGGTTCCTGCACCATGAAGGATGGATTCGACCAGGCCTTTTGGTATTTCTTGAACCGCTCGGAGAGCCTGGCGATGGTGATCCGCCGCTCCGAGGTTTCCAGCCTGCTCAGCACCTGGTGGACGATTTCGGCTTGTTGGACCCAGGGAGCATTGCGGGAGATCTCGACCCCGAGCGTTTCCGCTTTGGTCTTCTCGAGCTTTGCGATCTCGAGCTTGATGGCGTCTTGCATCTTCACGCGGTCCTGGACGTTCATGCTCGAGAAAGCCCTGCCCTCCTCGGAACTCGGATTCCTCAGGGCCGCATCAAGCCGGTTCCACTGGTCCTGCAGTGCCTGGATCCGCCGGTCGATCACCGCGGCTTTCTGGGTGGCCAGGGCTTTCGGGCTGAGCCGTCCCACGTTCATTTCCAGGTTGTTGTCCACCCCTATGTCCGACAGGAACCTGGCCGCTGAGACCGTCCCGTCGTAGAAGCCCGAGAGCAGCTGCTTCTGGATCTCGTCTTCGGCGAGGTTGTCGGCTCCCCAGACCGAACCATCGATCTTGATGTCAGACCAGGAGCGGGGATACCTGATCTCCACCAGCTTCACGCTCCCCCGGGGCCGGTAGTACGGGTTGTCGCCCATCATCGAGGCGTTCGTTTTCCAGGTATTCGACCCATGCTTCGGCAGGAAGCCGACCATGATGCTACGCCCCGGCCCACCGCTTATGGAGTCGGGCTCCTGGATGATCATGTTGGGGATGAATTTGCAGACGTTGATCCGCAGCTGGTACTCATCCAGGAAGCGGATCATCGCCTTCGCCTGCGCCACTAGCTCCGCGCCCTTCTGGATCTCGTTCATGAAGAGCAGCACCTTCTGGAAGCTGTCCCCTACCTTCGTAAAGAGATTCGCCCCCCCTGTGAACACCTGGGTGCGCCCAGAGGTGGCACCCGCGATATGGCTGCCGCCGGCCAGGACCCATCGCGCGTCGTGCTGAACGGCCCAGGCCATGTCACTGAAGGAAGGCGGCATCACGAGGGATCCACCGTTGAAGGTCGGCACCTGGTACCAAAGATCACTCGGATCGAACTGAGCCTGGAGCCGTGCCCCCGCCAGGATCAGGATGAGCGCCAGAAGGAGTTTCCGCATGTCGCCACCTACCGCATCGGGAAGAAGGATTCGTGGAGCAGCTTCCCGATCTGGCCGGGACTGAGCACCTGGCTTTCCGCCTGCTGGGCCCCCTGCAGGAGCTGCAGCCGCTTCCGGAGGCCATCCAGGCGCTCGGATGCCTCGCGGACATTCAGGAGCCCCTTGGCGATGCTGGGTGCGAGTTTGTCAGCGAACTCACGCTTGGCCTTCAGCGAGTAGATCTGCCGGATGGCCCGGAGCTCGTCCCGGATCATCTTGTTGACCGCGGCGTCGGTCGCTTCGAGCCTAAGTTCGGTGAGCTGCTCCTCACCCATGACGACGTCTGCGCTGCTTGAGGCGGAGGTGGCCATCATGTCCTCCACGTCCTTGATCCACTTCAGGTAGTCCTCGTTCTCCAGCGGCAGGGTGATGTTGTTCATGTCCGCTGCCAGTGCTTGAGCGGCCCAGACATCCGCACCCCGTCGTTCAACTCCGTCCTCCATGGTTCTCTGTTCGAGCTTTGCGATGGCATTGAAAGCTGCTCGGTTCGCCGAAACCCAGGAGGCGCTCTCAGAAGGACCTATGATTTCCCGCATTCCCCGCCCGATCTCGCTCACGGCGTCATTCCAGAAGTCGATGGACTCCTGGGTAAGCTGCCGGACTTCATCCCGCTGGGTGGCGACCGTCCACCGTCTGCCGCGGGTGTCGTTGTCGCCGTACCCGGCCACCTGGCGCTTGAGCATCGAGAGGCTGGTCATCAATTCATGCATGTTCCGCTGCAGGCGGTACATCACCACGCGCCCGGTCTGGTCATCCTTCATGTAGTGCGCCAGGGCCCCGTAGAAGGAAGGCTTCACGGCGAGGCTTGGCACCAGGCCCTTCAGGTTGGAGAGCTGCACCTTGTTTTCGAGGCGGTAGCGCGGGTCGCTGAAGTCGGTCAGCTGTTTGATATTCAAAAGGGCCCCATCGCTTGCGGGCATCACGCTCAGGGTCAGCAGCGGATCACTGGAGTCGTTTTCGTTGATGACGCCGATCTTCGGGGCAAGTTTCCAGAGGTCGATGGTGATGTCCCCGCTCTTCAGGGCAAGCACCATGTTTCGATACCTCCCGTAGAGCTTGAGGCTCTGGTCCCCCACTTCGAGCCATTCCCAAAAAGACAGGGAGGACGGTGCCTTTCCTGTCAGGGGGCCCAGCAGCTTCTTGTTGGTCGCCTTCTCCTGCACCAGCACCGTCGAGCGTAGGACATTCGACCAGGCCACGCTCTTTCCGTACTCCACTGCGTTGTGGTACGAGGCGTTCTCTGTCAGAGATTGCCAGGGCGCCTTGCTGGCCGCCGGGATGTAGTAGTAGTCCGTACTCCATTTGCTCGTGGGCCGGGTACCCGGGATCGGGATGGTGATTTCCGGGATCAAGTAGATGCGGGGTTGGTACCAGGTGAGCCCATAGAAGGTGTAGTTCGGGCCAGGCCGTGTGCCATCAAGTATCGGAAACTGCGCCAGGGCCCTGGTGGCGGTGACCAGGCTGGCCACGAGGAGGAGGAATCGGAGCAAGCGCAGCATGATCACCTTCCGAGGATCTGGTTGTTCCGCCAAGCCTGGAGCCCCGCGGTACCCATCTTCAGCTTCGTCAGCGCCAACTCCCGCTCATGGGCCGCAAAGAGTGCCGCCTCATGGGCCTGGCTGGACTCGGGGTCATTCTCGATGCCCTTGGCAGCCACCTTCTCCAGTTCCAGGACGTAGAGGAGCTTTCGGCAGGCCCGCAGTTCCTCCCAGAAGTAGTAGCCGAACCGGACTGCAAACATCCGGGCTTGGTAATCGCGCATGGTGCGGTAGACATCGCTCGTAGGGTCAGCCTGGTCATCCGCGCTCTGGTTCGCATCCCCCTTCACAATGGCCGCCACGTCCCAGGGGAGTTCGATTGCGTTCAGGTAGGGAACAAGGGAGGGAAACCATTTACCCGTGAACTTCAGGAACTCCTTGATCTCATCCTGGGCCACCTGCCCATTCCACCCATTCACCATCTTCGCCCACTTGTCTTCCAGCTTCTTGATCTCCGCGGCCCTTTCCATATTCATCGTGAAGGCCACGGCGTTGTCTGCCTGGGCGGACAGCTGCTGGTAGAAGTTGGCACTCGCCTCCGCCTGGCGGTATGCCGCCTGGGCGTCCTCGATGTACCGAGCCGTCATGGCGCCGTATTCGGAGGCCACCACATTGATGGGTCGCGCCTCGAGGTAGGCCCGCAGAGCAATCAGGCTGTCGAAGGCCTGGTTGCGCTTGGCAGCCAGCTGTTTGAGCTTCTCGGCCAGGTTCCGCGGGGAATCTGCATCCCGCATGGCTTCCCCCACGCGCTTCGAGACCATGGTCCGGATGGCAGCCAGACCCTCACCAGCCGCACGGGTGGCCCGGTCAGCAGCTTCCAGGAAATTGGCAATGTCCCCGCCCATGTTGCCGGACACCGGCACATAGGCTTCCTCGGCCTCGAGGTTCAAGTCCCCGAAGGACCGAGGTCCCTTGAAGGTAATGCGGGAACGGTTCTCCCCATCCCAGGTCGGATCGTCCTGGAAGTACTCAGTGACCTGGCGCCAGTTCGCCCGACCCCTGGGGACGATCCCGAGGCTCACCACTCCGAGGGGCTTCGAGACGACGGTCCACCTGGATCCCCCGGGCAGCGCAACCACGCCGTCCACATCAGGGACCATCGACGCCTCGTACTGCGTGAAATCGATGTTTCGCATCATCTGCCAGGCGTTGATCTCGAACCGCATGCCTGCCAGGCAGCTCTTGAGGAGAGCCATCGTCCGCAAGGAGACGCGCGCCTTCTGGTAGATGGTCAGCCCCTGGAACATCTTGGTGATAGTCGCCTGGTTGCCGCCAGCGGGCTGGGTGGCGAAGGGGTTCTTCGAGAAGCGCTTCACCCACTCCGGAGCGTGGTAGGTCCAGAACTTCGCTCCGTTGTCCGTAGACACACCAGTCTCCGGAGTGGGGACCTCGCTGGCGTTGTAGGTTGCATGTCCCACTACCTTGGCTGCAATGGCAGGGCCGATCATCTTGAGGCCCATCTCGGCCTCTTTCTTCGCCCACTCCTTGTAAGTGATTGCGTCATCGGGATCCAGGACCCACGTGGTCTGGGCCCGGCCCTCCACCGGACAAAGGAAGAGCACCAGGAGAAACAGCCACCACCGCATCAGAAGGCCCCCCAGCCCAGGTCCGTCATCTTCTGCCGGATGGCCCGCTGCTCGCGGATCCGCTCGGCGATGAAATCCAGGTGACCCGTCTGGGCCCTTAGCGTGTTGATTTCCTGGGAGCTCTCCTGGATCTGCTTCACACCCTCCAGGGAGGCATCCATACGCTGCAGGGCCGCCACGATGTTGCGGAGTCCCTGGGCCTCCTCGAACTGGTCATGGACGTAGAGAGAGGCCAGGCCCTTAGCCTGGAGCTTGATGGCGTCCCCATGGGGATTCAGGCCGAACATCTTGTCAACCGCATCCCAGAAGTTGAGGACCTGCAGCCCCATAGGCTTCCAGATGGAAGGGTTGGCAGGATCGATGATGCCATCCACGCTCTTCGCCTGCCCGAGGTGGCGCAGTTTGTCGTCAACCTCCCCGCTCTGCTGCCGACGTTCCAAGGCCTCCAGACGGCCGATCACCTGGTTCACCTCGTGCTGGAGGTTCATGGCGAAGGCGATCTTGGCACTCTGATCGGTCATAACCTTGTCGCCGAACCCCTGCCAGTAGTCCACCTCCGGCTTCACCAGTTCCACCGCCTTGTTGATGGACATGCCGTGATCGATGTAGAGCCTGAGGATGGTGTTCAGGATGCTCGTGGCTTCCCTCTCGTAGAGCGAGGCTTGGAGCTTCAGCTGGGTCGGGGAAGCCCGGCCTTCCATCAGGATTTCGCCCGTGTCCTGCAGGACCTGGGTATTAACGCGCATCCCCCAGCCCGCAATCCGGGCCGCAGCCGAGAGCAGGGCCTCGTAGGAATGCGCCATGACATCCCCCAGAGCCTCGGTACCGAAGACGTCATCAGTCAATGGGGAGGGATCGAACCCCTGGAAGGCGGCGCCGATGTCACTCCAGTAGGGCAGGTCCAGCGTGATGCGAGAGCCCCCGCCCCCGCCAGCTCCGGCCAGGAAGTCATCGGCAGGGAACATGAAGTCCCGCCAGTCCGTTTGCAATTCGGGGGGCACCAGACTGAGGGAGAGCATCTCCTTGTCGCCAACGATTGGGCGTCCTTCGGGATCAACTCCGATCTCGGTGGGGGCAAGGACCTTTATCTGGGGGATGAGGGCCCATTCCCGGCCCCGGAAGTCCATGTTCTTGAATGCGTATTTGACGTTCCGGATGGTGCGGACCAGGCGGAGAAATTTCGCGTAGGCCCGGAGCGCAGCGTAGGACTCTTGGGAGATTGCGCTCGTGAGAAGCAGATTCTGTGCGACTTTCTGCGCTGCAATGTTCGCTTCGAGCTTCCCCCGGGTAGCCTCCAGAGCGGTCAGGTACCCCGTCAATCGGCTGTCATGGGTCACCTGCCAGATATGGAACCCAGGGGTCTGTGCGCGTCCAGAGGCACACCCGGCGAGGTATCCCA
Source organism: uncultured Solibacteraceae bacterium (assembly GCA_964589695.1). GTDB lineage: Bacteria > Acidobacteriota > Holophagae > Holophagales > Holophagaceae > CAZPUI01. Next base: position 57,524 of record CAZPUI010000001.1, read on the forward strand.
GCAGCAGGGCCATGCGAAGGAGGGAATGGAGCAGGAGGCGCATTGGAGCCCTCTAGGCCTGGGTCTCGGCCAGGAAGCGTTCTGCATTCGGGCTTCGCTTGGCCGCAGCAAAGATCTCACCTATGGCTTGGAAGGCCTGGAAGGGGGTGTAGTCCTCGCTGAAGCGGCAGTTGGCCAGGAACTTGGACCTGAAGGCGCTCTCAGAGGGAGAGGTCGTGTAGATCGCGTAGCTGGTGGAGTCCGGCTGAAGGATCAGGTAGCGCCGCATGCCGCCGCTATCCATTAAGAAGGCTCCCTGGGGCAGGTTCTTGATCTCATCCACCAGGTGCTGAGGCATCCCGAGGCCGGTCCTCGGGTTGGTCAACGCCTCGGAAGCGCTGAGGGAGAGGTAGATCCTCGTCGGGACGCCAGCCCCACGGAATGCGTCCCAGAAGATCCGATCGAAAGTGAACTGGGACGGATCCTGGGTCGCCAGGCCAAAGGTTCCGCCCTTCTTGCGCCAGGTGGTCCAGGCCGTCACCACGAAGGTGCGCAGCTGTTGCGTGATGAATTCGGACTTCCAGTCGCCCTGCCTTGGCGTGAGGAAAGCGGCAGCCTCGTCGATGAAACAGAGCTTGCGGGTGCCGGCCAATTCCTCGGATTCGACGGCGGCCGAGATCCGACGGAGGATGTACATGAACACCGGACCTCGGGCGTTGTCCGGAACGTGCTCCTCCTCGAAGTTGAACACCACGAAGTCGCTGTTGGAGAAACCATCCGGCTCGGCCGGAAAGATGTGGCCGAATTCACCGCCTGGCAGCCAGGGCGCAAGGCGCTTGGCCAGCGCGGAATGACCCATCAACCCGCCCGCTAGCATCTCCAGGCTCCCGATCCGCTGCGTGTCCTCGATCTCCTTACCCATCTGAAGGAGGGCTTCCCCGAGAGCCGAGGCCTCCTGCTCCGTCAGCTCTGCCCTGGTCGTGGCGCCGGCAGCCATCATGAGCCCTAGGAGCTGGACCAGATCGGGGACGGCCGATCGGATCTTCTCGGGACGAAGATCGAACGGGTTCAGCTTCGATGGGCTCAGGGGATCGGCGATGTTGATGTAGGCCCCGCCCTGGAGCTGGCACAGGCTCTTGTAGCTGTGTCCCTTGTCGATGAGCCAGCGCTTGAGCCCACAGGGCGCGGTGCGCGTTCCGGCATAGCGCCCGAAGTTGTTCACCAGGAAGTTGATCAGGAAGCTCTTGCCACCCCCCGATTTCCCCAGAACCGCGAAATGGGAGATGTTCCCTACCGAGAGGTAGACGTTCACTGGGAAGCCCATCATGGTTTCCGGGCTGAAGTAGCTAAGGCTCGCCAGGGGTTCCGGGAACTCGCAGCCCTTCGGCGGGGTGGCCCCCCGCCCTTCCGAAGCGCGGTAGGGCAAGTTTACGGCCATGGCAGACGAGGTCTGCAGCACCCGCGTGTGGAATTCGTAGAGGCGATTGCCCGGCCACACGCTGAAAAAGGCGCAGTCCTTCGTCAGTGCCTCGTGGGTGAGGACGATGCCGTGGCGGTTTGCGGCAGCCTCGAGCCTTCTGCAGGCGATCCGCAGTTCCTCCTGGTTCCGCCCTGAAAGCACAATCGTCCCGCTCCATTTCGCAAAGGGGCGACCCCGCACGCTCTCCTTGAGCGCACATGTCATGTCCTCGATGCGCTTGGTCTTGAGGGGATCGCCCTTGGTAAAACCGCCTTGGTTGTGGGCGGATCTAATGCGCTTTGCGATAAAGCCGGAGCTCTCCTCCACGTTCATACGTTCCAGGCGGGTATGCACAAGCATTTCGCAGGGCAGGTGACGGATGTGGCGGAGCACATCGACCTGCAAGGGATCGCGGAACCCCCTGATGGTGAAAACCCGCAGTGGCCTTGAGCCAGAGTAGATGGTCTGGGGGTGCCGCCAGTCGAGCGGAGCCCGAGGAATCCAGTGGGCTAGGTAGGTCGGGGTCGGCAGGAACGCGTGCTCGGAGACCTCCGGATCCCAGTTCCAGAGCCTCTGGAGCAGGTAGAAGGCATCGAATCCCTTCAGGGGCATGAAGTTCAAGGAGGTCGCGCCGACGGCAGCCGCAGCATCCTGATTGATGTCGCTGCCCATGTTCAACCGTTCCATCTTGGCGACCACGCCATCCATGGCGGCCTGGAATTCACCGATCGCGTCCAGGAGCCGGGCCTGCTGCACCGTCGATGCCTTGTCCCCCGAAAAGACCTGGGTGAGCCGCTCCTGGAAGATCTTGCGGGCATCAGGGTTGCTGATGGCCTTGAGCGCCAACATGACGAGACCGGAAACACTCGCGCCGAGGCTGTTCGACCCGATGCCCGTCTTCCACTCAAAGGCGTAGACCAACCGGGTTCGATGGTACGTGGAGCCCTCCAGCTGCCTTGACCGGGCCTGGTCGATTGCATTGACCAAAGGGTCCCGATAGTCGCTGTGCAGGGGCCGCCAAGTGTCCGTCTCCTTCAGGTAATACTGCCGAAGGGAGAGCCGCAGATCCGCCTCGTTGAATGCGCCACTGAGAAGGTCGGTGTGCTCCAGCTTCTGCTCCTCAGAGAGACAGCTCGAATCGATCCCTTCCGTTTCCCAGAAGGCCACCAGGTCCCAGTTCTGCAGCACCAGGACGTCGAAATCCTCTGTCACGAAACCTACCACTGGGATCCGCTCCTCAGCCAGTTCGAACTGATTCCGAACTCTGTTCCGGTGCAGCTGCTTTTCGAGCGTGCTCTCAGCCAGATCAAGGGAAGCCATGGCATATTCCTCTCAATTGAGTGCCAAGGCCGCCGACTCGTCACCCCGAGCAGCGGCACTCCGAAGCGCCGCCCATTCGGTGAGGGACACAGCTTGGCCCGATGGCAAGTAGACGAATAGGGATTCAGAGCAGTCCTCGCCTGAGGGGATGGTCCAAGAACGTGCCTTGAGGCGGGTGGCCAGTTGAGCAATCAGTTTCGGTTGATGCACCATCCGCCTTGCCAGGGCCAAGCTTAGAAAGACAATGCCGAACATCCAGCTGAACATCCCGAGACCCAGGGGAATGCCACTGAGCAGCAGTCCGGGTAGGAATCCAGCCAGGTTCAGCCCTTTGACCGTGATCGGTTCGTTCAGCTCCACGAAGAATCGATGCACGCGTTCTAGTCTTTCCGGTTGTGTATTGTTCTCGGATGGTTCGGTCACGCCCGCCCCCGATCCCTTTAAAAAAGGGGGCCAACCAAGGCCCCCGAGAGAAGAAACAGCAAAATGAATCAGCCCCTTTTAATTAGGTTGTCGAGAACATGGTGTCAAGGTTGAGCATGGTTCGAATGGTGGTTGTTTGTGCAATGCAAACCACACCAAGGGCGATACCAATAAGTCCTGTTCCGATTTTCACTACTTTCTGATAACCTTCCTCATTGCCAGTGATGCCATTGAAACCAACAACGAGCCCGCCGATTCCGCACAGACCGCCAAACAACCTGATTCCGAGGTTGATATAGGGGTTGGCAGTCGTCTGGAGCTGTCCAGCGATGGCCGTTGCTCCGCCGCCGCCCGCGGTGGCCGTAACAGTGGAGAGCAGCAGCACCGCCGCGATCATCGCAGCGCGACGGGCCCTGGAATCCGTCATCAAGGTGACGTAAGCCTTCTGCGAGAAGGACCGTGCCTTCGTCGCAATGGTTGTGAGAGCGTTCTTCATTGGCTCCTCCTCGTGAGAAGTGAGTGATGGGGATGGATGCTCGGAAGGTTTGTCATCCGCAAGGGCAGAATCACGCCTGCGGATTTTCCGCCATGGCCAAAAAGGATTTTTTTTGAGCTGCATCTACCAGTATTTGAAACCTTTCTGTTGGGCTACTTCCATCCCAGACAGGCTCACCCAAACACCAAAAAATGCGGTCCACATCAGGGAAAAAGCGCAAAAGGTGGGGCGGAAAAATCGAGCGCATCGGCGAGGATTCCGCCAGGATGTCCTGGAACTCGCGGAGGGTTGGAGGTCTTTGGAGGTATTCGCAGGCTTCCTTGTAGAGGGCATCCCTGACTTCCTGGAGATGCCAAGGCTCCGAATCCGCGTTCTGACCTCGCTGGGAACGCTCTGCGTGGTACTTGGATAGGAAGGATCCCGACATGTGGTGGTTGGCGCGGGCGGGGATGACGTTCCACTCGTTGTCGGGGCCGCCCTGGACTGGGTCCAGCACCTCCCGCCGACGGCCGATGAAGGCAATGACACCCACGCCCTCCGCGGCCAGTTCGGAATCAACCTGGGAGAGCAGGTGCGACAAGAATGCATGACGCGCACTGTTACCGACTGTGATGGTCACATCGACGGTGTCACCCATCTGTGTTTCGCATCCAAATACCTGGAGCATGGCCTCAGGATTGCCGACGATCAGCGTCTGGCGGCGGGAGGTGGCCTCCCCGCGACACCTCCAGCCCAGGGTGTCCGCCTGCGACTCAATGCGCCCGAACACCTCCCAGTCGTCCGGCTTCAGGATCCTGGCCTTCAACACCTCGCTGTAGTCCACCCCCAGGACCACGACCGGAACCTGGTCCATTCCTTCCGGCGCCCTCCAGGCTGCCGTGAGGGCCCTCGCCAGATGGAAATCCAAGGGCAGGCTCTCCGTCAACCGTGGGTCAATCCACTCCTGAATCGTCAGATCGTCTCCGGTGAAATGGGACCTCTGTCCGCACCTCACCATCCGCGCAAGCCGAACGGCCCAGGGCTCCCTGACCTGCTCCAGATCCGCCAGAACAAACGCTCCCCTATTCTTCAAAGTCCACCTCTTCCAAGAGACCTTGCTGCTCCTCGTCTTCTCCGGCTGCCTCGACGGGCCAGGGAACGCCAAGGAGCATCTCGGTGGCAGGTGCCCTTCCCTGCAGCCAACGTTTGTTCCGGTGGATCACGGGAGGCGGCTCATGGCGCAAAACCACCCAAATGTCTCTGGGACGCAGACCTCCATTCCTGAATGTCCCCCGGTGCAACATCTGCATTTCGCCTGGGTCTCCTGAGACTTGGTCTGCGAGGAAGCAAAGGGTCAAATGCATGAAGGCCCCGGGCCCTAGGAACGGGATGAGGACCGTTTCCGCTGCGTGATTTCGAACATTTCGCCGGAAGCCCACCAAGACGGGGCCCCGGGCTCGCTCGGTTCTTGAACCAACACCATGCTCCTCGGTCGCCATCACCCGGATATCTCGCGACCTTGCATGGGGGTGGGCGTCCATATCCAGGATGTCCCACAGCTCATCCAAGGCCTGGGGCGCTGCCGAGAAGAATTCGAAGCATGGCCAGTCGATCATCAGTGTCCGCTGCGCCCTCTGGCTCCGAGTGGCACTCGTCTCGCGAACGACATCCTGCTTGAATTTGAGGTCGGCCGTGACCCTGAGCAGCTCCTCCAGGGTGATCTCAGTGATGCCCTCATGGTGGGACGACATCACGGCCACCCGCAACCGCCTGGCCAGAGCTTCCAACGTGTCGGCCTCATGACTGGCCATGAGTAGGGCCCTGATCAGGCACAGGCTGAACCGGATCGGCATGCCTGGCACCGGATGTTCCTGGCTGAGCCGGACGAACAGGTCTTTGCGATGGCTCACCGTCGCAAGATGGGCCAGATCTGAGATCTCCGTGAAATCGGCATCCTCAAGGATGCGCGCCACAAGAGGCTTAACCGTTACGGCGTGCATTGAGACACCTTCGCGGCGGGCACGTGGAGCGGCCATTTGGGAGCCCCGAGGAGGGCGAGTAGTGGGACGTTCACTTCCCCCACTGCCACCAAAATCGAGAGCAGGTCACCTGGATCTACCCGGCCCGACCTGCCGAACAGTTTGGTCCGCTCCTGCCGCACCCTCGTCGCGAGGCTCTTGAAGCGAGCGCTTAGATCCTTGCCGACAACGAAGCTGATTTCCTCCGTGCGGGAATCCTGCCCTGCGTAGAAGGTCAGTGTGCTGCTCATCGACATCCTGGCCTGGATTGCCCGCGCTTCAAGTTCGAGTGCGAAAAGGGCCTCTACCGCCACACACAGCTCCTGGAATGCCTCCGCGGCGGCCTCTTGGGTGGGTGCGGTTTCGAGGCTATGGGTCTGAACCATGAAGGCCATAGCCATGCTCTCAACCGTCCGAAATTGCTGGAGGATCGCTTCCAGGCTCTTGAAGAACCCATCCTCCACAGGATTACCCTTTCGCCCGCTCACCTCTGCCCCACGCCGTTTCAACATGGCCCGCACTTCATTTCGAGCCGTTTGGACGTAGGTCTGCAGTTCCCGTCCTTTATCCATGACCTCGCCGCCAAGTTTCAGCATGGATTCCGTCTTGCCGTCGGCCAGTTCCGCAATTCTGGGTCGCAGCATCGTCATGCCTCCTCGCGATCAGGCTATGGGCTGCGGATTTTCCACCGGAAAATGCGCACGAGCCAAAATCGGGAGATGCCACTTGCCCCTGCGAAAGGCCTCACCCCGCCCCTCGAACGTCAGCTCAACCCGGGCATTGCCTCTGAGGACCTGAGCCGACTTCTGAATCGCCAGAGGGCCCAGTCACCCGATCAAATTGGCGTCTGCAGCCAATGCGGGTACGAGGGGCCCGTCTGGTCCATGGATGCCGCACAACGCATCGACCTCCAGGAATCCCTCGCCATCCCCGCCATCTCCGGCGACTACCTCTCCTGTGCCATTTGCGAGATCGGACGAAGCGCCACCATGCGCTACATTTCCGTCTTTCGCGGGTTCGTCTGGTATCTCTTCGGTACAGAGAAAAGCCCGAGCCAGGAGGTAATCAATCGTTCCATCTGGCGGGCGGCACTGGTGGGGGAACCGCGCTTTCGTGAGACGCACCGGGCCCAGCTGCGGGATGATCTCGCCCTCGATCGCATTGGGCGCGGCTTCAAGCTCTCCGAGGAAGTGCTCACCCCTTCCGAACGCGCTGCTGCAGAGGGGTACATCTTCAGCCTAATCCCGCGGAATCGGGGGCTGACCCCATTGCACCGAGGCGCCCTGCTCGGATCACTGGGCGTCCACCACCTGCTTCAGGAAACGGAGCAAGGACGGCTTTCACCGCGGTGGATCGATCATTTGCGGTACTTCCCGACGCCATCGGGACTGCTTCATTTCAGTTTGCAGAAGCGGGTGACCGCGCCTTAACTATCAGTATTTGGAGGCCCCTACGGTTCGCGGTGTGTCTGGCCGTTGCGAATGAGAGTTATCCAGCCGCGACATGGGGCCACAAGGCTCTGGAAATTGGCCTCGTCGCTGAGAGTCCGAATCGCAGCAAAAGCCCGGATGGGGACGCCTGGAAAGGCCTCTTCAAGACACTGAGCGCAACCCAGCAGGGTGGCACCACGTGTAACCACGTCGTCCACGAGCAGGGTTTCCCTTGGAGTGAGCATTGGACGATGCACCTCCAATGTCTCATGGTGCTGCTGGACGGTAGACCGGTCGGCCGCCTTACTGGTGGCCGATTTAGGCAACGCCCTGCTGCGTGCCAAGCAGGGGACTACTTCGGCCACAAGCCCGGCAGCTTTCATTGCCTTGGCCATCTCCTCTGGCACCCAGAGAGAGTCTCGACGGGCCAAGGTGCTACTGGGAACCGGCACTGCCACAGGCGAACCATCGATCCACTCTGCGAAATCCAGCGTGGCAAGTTGCTCTGTTAACCGTTGAGCAACTAACTGTGACACTGTGAGCGAGGCTGATCTCAACACCTGATTTGATTTAAGTGCAAGCATTAATTGCTTAGAGCGTTCTCCTAGCTCCGTTTTCGGGCGAGGAGTGTATGTCAAATAGGACGCAAACTCGAGCTTAAAACACGGCATCGAGGTGTCCGGCAAACCCTGGACTTGGTATGGCGTCGAGTAGATCCTCAAGGTCACTCAGCACATTTGCACCATAGTCCAACATCTTGGATGGCCAGGCGAGGGCTGGGTTATCGACGATCGACCGAAGTAGGAATAGTGGTCGACCAAGGCGGAGTGCTTCCCAGCCTTGTGAAAGCGAACCACTGGATTCTCCAGCTTCGACAATGACCGAGGCATGGCTTAGCAAGGCCATGGTGCGGTTTCTAAGTGGGAAATTGCCCTTGTAGGTTCGCGAACCAAGCGGGAATTGAGACACCACCAAATGCTCAACCGCCAGGCGAGCTTGTAGATTGCGATTTTCGGAAGGGTAGGCTTGGTCAAGAGGTGTCCCAAGCACGGCAATGGTTTTCCCGCCCGCCTCGAGTGCGGTTTTGTGGGCCTCTGTGTCAATGCCACTGGCCAAGCCAGAGACAATGGTCACGCCACGCTCAACCAGCTCACGCGCCAGTCGTCGCGATCGGCGTAGGCCGTCATCCGAGGCTTTGCGGGCACCAATGACCGCCACCCGCGGAACCAACCCCATCCATTCCGAGTGTCCTGAAAGGTAGAGTAGCTTCGGAGCATTGCGCTCTTCGACTTCGTTGAGTGGGCCCAAGAGCTGCATTGGCGTCATGGTCAGCACCGACCCCCCTGCCAGCTCTCCCATGGAACCTCCGATCTCACTTTCAGGCCGCACCCCATTTTACGCCTTACTGTTCGAATCTGGGCTTGGAAGTAGTCATCTTGTGCCGTCTGATCCCGCCTTCTCAGCCCCGGGCGACCTTCCCCCGCGTCACCCCGGCGTCCATGACCATTTTCGCGAACGTCGCCAGCATGGCCACCGTTCCAAAACCGACGACAAGATTGGTCCCGATTCCGCCGGGACCGAATGCGCTCCCCAGGGAGTTCATCGCGCCAGTTGCCAGGCCTGCAGGACCTTGCCCGAGAGATCCCTGCACGCTCGCCGCCGGATCCTGGGCCAGCCCGCGGCTGGCATTGGCGGCGCCGTCCACCGTGGTCACGTTGGAATCGAGAACCGCCCCGCCCTTCCCGATCACATCCCCACCTGCTCCCTTGAGGGCCCCGAAGCTTAATGACATTCCTGAAGACATGCCGTCCTCCTATTGCAGAAGCGGCCCGAGGGCCTTGGCCGGCGATGGCAGGTACTGGGCTTTGGCGGCGGCCAGGAACCCAAGATCCGTCATCACCGAGTGAAGTTTCGCCTTCGTGCACTCGTTGTCGGTGATGTCGTCGATCCCCGGCATCAGGCTCCACCGGAGGCCATAGAGCTTCACCTGCACCCGCATGGGGCTGTGCACATCCGTTACATGCTTGAAGAGCGTTTCCCGAACCTCTTCCAGGTTCATGGGGGGGTTCAGGCCCATCAAGCGGTAGGCCATCACATCTTCGGCTTCGCTGAGCAGCCACAGGTGGGTGGTCGGGGCCGTGGGCCGCGGGAGGATCACATAGGTCGTCACGTCGGCAGAACTGCCATAGACGACGGTGGACCCATTCATCCACTTGTACTCGATACTGCGTGGGGTCCACCGCTCGCGCAGCAGGTCCACCGACAGCAGCTGGGGATTGAAGACCACGAAACCGTTGGGCGGGGGTTCCAGGAGCTTCCCCACCCTGATGGGGAACGGGAAACCCAGGGCCGCGTAGACCGCAAAGGACGCCTCCGCCTCGGAGAGCTCTGCCGTCCTGAAGCGGTTACGCCGCTCAGGATCCTGGTCTGGAGCGAGGCGGGCAGCTGCATCGTCCTGGCCAATTGGGCCCTGATACTTCGCGGCGAGGACCTTCATAGCCTGGAGGATTTCACTCGGTCGGACGGGTTTCGGATCCTTCCAGGGCCAGATCTGGCGTGCCTCCTCATCGGTAAGCCCGGCGATCCTGGCCAGCCTTTCCCGCCTTCCAGGACCAATGGGACCGAAGGCGTCCTCCTCAATCAAAGCGTCTTCTCCAACGTCTTCCCGAGTTTCGGCCACATCGGCACTCATCCCGGTCCTGGCGTCCACCAGGTCAGTCCGGAACCCACCACCGAACCTCGGATCCAACCGTTGAATTAGATTGCGGTTTCTAATGCTTCTTGCGCCCTCAGCAAGGATCTGTTTTTGGAAATGGTCCGCCTGAATTTCATGTTGGATTTTAAGCTCTTCTTCGATTTGTCTACCAAGTGGTGGCGCATCATTTCCAACCCGCCGAGGAGCTTGGTCTAGTAGTATCCTTGTCGAGCCACTTGGGCGGTTCTGATTGTAGCTCTGGGAATAGCCATAACAACAATCAAAGATGCTAGAAACAACAAGAATTGCATACCCATTAATCAGTTTCCGCATGGCTTTGCCTGATCATGTCCATTTTGGCAAACGAATCCCCTTCTTTGAATTTCCTTGCCAGATCCAATTGAAACGATTCTTTGTTTCCATTCGGTTAGATATGTATATCTATATACAAGAGGATCGGAAAGATCATAATCATTTGCCAGATTTTTCACGCTCGCAGGTGGTGGGATGTTTGAAACGTTATACGATGCCCAGTTCAGGCAGTCACCGGGAGGAGTTCTTGATGTTCCCCATTCGATCGTGGCTCCTGGAATAGATTCAGGGTTTTGGGCTCCCTGTGGCCAAAGAAGTTTGGGGCCCCGTGGATCAGTGAACGAGGTGCCATATCTGGCATATTTATCATCAAAGGAGCTGTAAATCCATTCTAAAGTTCCATACCAATATTCTTTGACACCCTCTGAAATCGTCTCTGTCCATTCTTTGTATATCACAGAAGCAGAACAACACTTACATTTCTGCTGTGGAGTCGTGCTACCACCAGAACCACCCGTTGTTTCGAAATCCTTTAAGAGACTATCTGGTTCCAGGTTCGTTAACGATGTCATTCCAGTCAACAAACCATCCAGGTTGGGTGGGGTAATATTCAAATCCCCTTCCTTGGTAACTATAAGGTATGGAGAATTCACCGTCGTCCATGGTTTCGGACCTGTGTCTTTGAGTCGGGGTGGCAGGATTGGATTCCAATCCATAGTAACCATAGAATCATCTGTTGTTCCCATTACAGGAACTGTATTTGTATACTCGATCCCCAATTCTTTTGCAGTTGGCTTTGATGCATCACTTGAACCTTTCTCCTTCTGCCATGTTAAATCCTTTTCACCTAACATGCGATTTGCTTGAATTTCCTTTTCTTTTTCAAAATCTCGGCTGGAATCACGAACATATCCATCTTCAACAACTATTTCTCCATTTTCGTCGGAAGACTCAACCAGTCTTTCCACATCACTTTCAGTGGCGAAAGCTCGCGCGACACTCTCAGACCCACCAATTACTGTGATCCGGTAGTACTCACGCTCGCCAATGAGACTATCGTGCGCTTGCTTGCGACGCGCCATGTCAGCACGCCACTGAGCAATCTCCTCTTCTGTAAGAGGTTTTCCTGCCTTTTCAGCCTCAAGGACCTTCACTCTCTGTTGAAAATTCAATTTGAAAGTTTCTTCATCGAATTGTCTAATTATTTGGGCTGTTTCTTCGCCATATTCTTCACCCTTTTTCTTATAATAATCACCAACAGCCTCACCATCCGGTATTGTTGAACCAAAACCATTTCCTGCAGTGCCACCTTGCACCATCGCAATGGTCAATTTTGTCAAATTTCCATTAATGTTTGCATCAAACAATTTTCGAAGCTCATTCACATCAAGAATCGGCATTGTGCTGGAAGAATAGTTTCCATCCTGTGCCTCTGGTTGGACAACTATTGGTTGCCCCTTCGTAACAGCATTCATTAAAGTCAGACTTCTGAATGACAATTGTGCTTGTCTTTGCGCTTCAAATGATAACGAATCGTAATCAGGATAATATGTATAAATGTCCCTTTTCCCATCGGCTGCGCTGATCACGGCCGTCCCGCGTGTTTCTCGCACCACCGTTTGTCCAAAACATGGCACTAAGAACCCGATGCCACACGCTAAAATTGAAATTACTTTTAACATGTTATCCCCCATTAAGCCAATTGTGTTATCTGGAGTGGCGCTACGGACGAACCGTTTAAATCAAGTTCGAGTAATTCGTGCATATGTGCTGCACGCCCGACAGCCCGCAGCCTGCCGACGTGCGTGAAATGAGCCTCATGCCACCAATCGGGCATTTGCATTCCCTGATCCTTGAGCTCCAGTCCGAAAAAGGGGATCCCCACCATGGTGAGTTGTCGCTCAGGAACCTGAATCGTCTTGCCGCCCAGGAGGTCAACCTGGACTAATGCGTTGCGTGTCTTGAAGAGCGGATTCAAATGGTAGGTGTGGCCATCTGATCCCAGGACCTCGGTGATGCGCTCCACCCGCCTCCGGGGCCTTAGGGTGAAGGAACCATCAGGCAACACCATCCGCTCGTTGATGCGCTCCATCACGACGACCAGTCGAATGGATTCTCCGATGGCCAGGCGCAGGCTCTCTTCTCGCGAAGTCGGCCTGGCGGAACGCAGCATTGATTCCATGCGGGTCAGGGCCCCGAAATCGTCGTGGGCATGGAGGGTAGCCGCCCCGTAGTGACCACTCGCGATGGCTTCCATGAAAGCATCTGCTGCCGAGAGGCTCGGATCCGGCGAATCCCTTATCTCGCCGACGATGATCCAATCGGGAAGCGCCCGCAGAGCGCGCTTCAGAAGAGATTTCATGCTCTCGTCCCTGAAGTCCCCGCCACTCGCGATCATGGGCCGAGTGCGGAAACCGCGGTAGAGCGGGTGGACGATCTTCAGCTCCGGGGTGTCCTCGATCGTGATCGGGATCTCCCACTCGGGAATCTCCCCAGCCATGGCCTCCAACAGCGTGGTCTTCCCCGCCCCGGTTCCCGCAACCACCAGGAACGGACAGTGCGCCTGGATGGCCATCCGAAGCACATCCCAGGCCTCGGCCGTCAGTGAGCGGCAGGCGATGAAATCGTCCCGGCCCAACTTGACCGAGCTGAATCGCCGGATGTTAAAGGTGGTGGTGCTGTCCACCGTCAGCGGGGGGCACCACCCCTGGAGACGGCTTCCATCCTCCAGGTTGGCTTCCACTGCCACATCCCCGAGTGGATTGCCCGGTGACCACAATGGCCGCTGTTCGACACAGGTGTGGATCCGATTCAGTCCAGCCAGCAGGTCCGATTCGTCGGGACGACGGGCCCCGCAGGGCCAACCTGTCGGCACCGGCAGGTCAGGGTCGAAATTGAGGGACGTGAGGATCATCCCGGTGCTCGATTGCACCCATACCGCCTTTGGCCCCTTCACGATGATTTCGGAGACCCCCTTCCGCCTCATGAGCGGCAGCAGCATCTTCCACGCGCTACACCAGAGGAACTGGGTCGCTCCCGGGCTCCATTTGCTGCGCTCGCTCTGCTCAATTATCCAAGGTATGTCAGGCCCTGGTTCGAATTCCCATGGTTCGAAGACCTGGAAGGTTGGATCAATTGCCATGTCTCCCCTCCACTACCACCCGAACCCGGTCTTTGGCGACGAGGGGCAGGCTCATGGCCTCCGGAAGCACGAGCGCACCCGTCACTGGAACGGCAGGCAACACAAAGCCGCGTTCCCCTGTGGTTCCGCAGACCGCCTCCACCACCACATCCCCATCAAGCCAGGCCACATGGAGCTTCTGCCCCAAAGGGACGATCACGGGAGAGCGGCCTCGGAATGGAAAGGCGATGAGTGCCGGCTCGACGGGTCTCCCCCACCCCTCCACCCGCTCGAGGGCATCGCTCCTTACTGCTGCCCAGACTGCGTATTTCCGCTCGAAGCAAAGGACCATGCCCCGGCCGCTCTCCATCCTCACGGCGCGGCTCTTCTGGGCCCCGCACGCCACCAGAAGCGCTGCAAGGGCCCCACCCAGGGACAGCCAACCTGTCCGCATGCTTACTTACCAGCTGGAACCGGCTGGGCTCCGGGGAGACCACCTCCGGCTAGCCCCTTGGACAGATCGATCGAAGTAAGGGTTCCGTCCTTCTTCGCCTGCTCAGCCTGGGCCTTCACCTGCTCCAGGAGCGGAACCGGGTTGGCCATGGCCTCCTCAAGGCTCCGCATCGTCGCGTCCAGGTTTGCGTTGGCTCGCACTTCCTCCTTCAACTGGTCGAGGTTGATCACCCCACCGTTGGCCTCCGACATCTGGATCTCACGCTTCAGGAAGGGGTCCCGGTAGCTGAAGCCCACCCCGCCCTGTCGCTCCTTCTCGTTCTCCTGAAGCTGCTTCAGAAAGCCATCCCGAAGTGCAGCCGCTTGGTTCTTGAGGGCCGAGAGTGTCTGAACGCGCCTGGCACGTTCGTCCTCCTGGATTTCCGGCATGGCTGCAACCCTGGCGAGGAGCCTTTCCATCTTCTGGCTCCACTCCTCCAGCACGATGGCATTGGCACTGATTGCCCGCTCCTCGCGGTAGTGGATAACGCGGAATGCTCGCTCGAGAGCCCGAACATCCGCGGCCCTAGTCCAGAAGTAGACTCCCGTTGCGCCAAGGGCTATACCCGCACAAGCAATCAGCAGGGACTTCACTGCCAGGTTGGCCTTTCGAAGCCGGTTGTTCGCGAGGCTCAACTGCTCCTGCAGCGCCGAATTCACGCGCTTGAGCTCGCCCCGAGAGGCAGCGCCTCGCTCCTCTCGCCCGATCTCTCGGCAGGACCTGGCCTTCTCCGGGTTGGACTCACTATGCGTCTGAGACAGCCCAGGATCTGTTGAAGGTTCAACCCCGAGTCCAAGAAGGGCGTCCAGTGCTTGGGCATTCGCATTCATCTCCGCCTCCGACCCCAGGATCGGGGCGGCGGATTTTCCGGGATAAAGGCGTCTTCAGATGCTTACGCCGAATTCCGGCACTGCACCGTGGGCCCACCAGGTGGCGAAGGCCTGGCCATCGTCATGAACCAAGTCAAGACACTGCGCAATCGCGCAAATCTGTTCGTGAATGGGATTCGCGTGATCCATCTTCAGTGGAAGTTCGATGACCTTCGGCAGTTTGAAGAACTCCATGGACATCTGAAGTCCATAAGCACCCAGGAGAAGGCCAATAGCGGACTCTACATCGGGACCCACCAATGACCGACAGACCACTAGGTTGGCTCGGGTCTCGTCAATGAACTCGATGCGTCCGAGCAGCGGAATATCCTCGGGCCAGGCAGCCAGACCAAAAAGCCTCCCAAGAACCGCTGACGGGAAAGTCGGTTCGGAGAGATCCATCCGAGCCCTGATTGCGCGAGCTTCGACCGCTCCAGGGAAGCTCTTTGCAAACGACCAGAACGGAGTCACTTGGGATGCTAGCTCCTGCTGGGTGCGCAGCAATTCCTTCTGATCGATTGACCAACGCAGTTGGCATGCAGCATCTGCTACCGCAGCCCTGGCAAACGGCCCCGAACAGCCAATTCGCTCCAGCAGCGAGGCCGAGAGCTCTTTGCCAAGTACCTCCACCAAAACCTTCAGGGCAGAGATATTGGTACCCGTCAGCACAGACATCCGGCTAGTTGAATACCCTAGACCCTGAACGTGGGCAATCAACTTCATGCCCCGACTCAGGAACCTTGGATCGGAGGCGGATTGAAGGAACGTCTCGCCAACACCAGCCGATCCAACTTGGTCAGCGAGTTCCCAGAGAGTCCTGAGGTTACGTAGCAACACGATGCATTATTGCGCAGGGTGGGAATTTTCGGCCCAACGAAAAATTCAGGTTGCGACTTTTCGAACCTTTTCGAAACGGAAATCCTCCGGCGAGTAGAGTTCGCCACTCTTTGCACCGAGGAGATGCAGGCCGTGGAAATACATGGCCTGCGCAAAACCGAGTTTCGTGATTGTTCGGTGCCCAGCGTCCTTGTCTAGAACGACGCATGGCTCGCAAAGTTGGTGGCGCGGCGCCAGGGTCCAGATTCCGCCCAGGGCTTGTGGATCCAGGGAAAGGGACCATTCCTGCGAATCCCAGTTGCTCCCCGTGAGAACCACCGAGACAGGTTCCCCCACCACTTCGCCGCTCAGACCCGAGCGAACGGACTGAAGCACCTTCCACCAGGTGGAGAGTCGCACCTTGTACTTCGTTGCTGGTTCGGTGATGCCATTCATCATGCGCCCGAGGTCGCTCCATAAAAGCGTTGGCGAAGAACCACCGTAAAGGTTCGAGAAGATGGCGAAAGGAATCACGCTTGGGAACAGGCTGAATAAGGCTTCGGCATCCGTTGGGGGTCTGTCCTCAAGGGTTTTCCCCGCAGGGTCCCTTCGTCCAAAGGAATCCCAGGGAAACCCGCACTCGACCGCAAACGTTACCAGCTGGTCGTTGTCGAGCAGGAAGCCGTCTTCCGGATTCGGTCTTCGCACCCCAAGCTGGGTCTTTGCCCCTGCAGCTAGGCTTATGCCGCGCAGCTTCGACCCGTGGTTTGTGGATTGCGGAGATGGCGCCTTACCCAGGCCCTCAGGTCTTCCGGTATCTTCCTCGTCCTCAGGCCATTGAGGCATGGGGCAGAACCGCTTCCGGATCAAGTGTTCTTGTATTGAGGGATGGAATAGGAACCTCCGCCCTGACAACAGGCGCAACGGGGGTCCGAATCGCGATGACAGGTAGGTTGTTGATGCATAGCTCGGGTCGGGTTTTTGGAGTGAACCTGTTAGCTAGGCTGGTTCGCAGATCCGACCAATTCCTTGCCCTAACCTCCCATCGTGCCCCTCGATTTTCGTAGTCTTCGCTGAGCTGATGCACGACGGCCTCTAGACCGGTGTCTCTATCGAAAACTATGACGCTCAGTAGGTGAGGGCCGAGAGCAACCACCATGCTCGTACCGCTGTACTCGCCTACCAGCATTGTTTCGAGCCGTGGTCTTTTCGGCAGGGAGACGACCGCGAAACCAGTCTGTTGATGTTCTTCCTTATCTGCCTCGCTAGACGAAACGAGGCTTAGAGCGCGTTTTGATTCTCCGAGGTACCCCTGTTCCCGATGGCACAGGTGGAAGGCGACTAGCCACGGTCGGTCGACAATGACCCGGTCAAGGCCCCAGTGCTCAGGGATAGGAACGCCCGTCATGTACGCAAGCATTGCGTCGGACCAAGCTAGCACCGCCTGTTCAGTATTTTGGTAGCTCGTGACCATCGAAGGCGTGGCAATGAGCCGAGCGGCGAGGAGTCTTTGCGCCTTTTCGCGGTACACAATGGTGAGTTCGGCCAGGACCTTTTCGATGGTTTCACCGCGGTGGAATGCCACGTTCAAGGGCATTCCCTTGGCAACGAAGTCAATTCGTTCAAGGAGGCCTTCAGGGCGAAGCATAGCGTCAACCTGCTCACCCACCGCCATCAAGTAGGCTTCGCCACCAGCAACGCCCGCTACGTAGGCCATGCAAGCCAGTTCGCGAGGTCGCGCCATCAGCACGTCAATACCGCCGCGGGTCCACTCGCCGGCACGTTTAGGGTCGAGCCCAAGGTGATTGGCCCATTCCGGGCCTACTTGCTCCCGCAGGAACTTGGCAAGGGTGACTGCGTGCGAGCGGATTTGGGTTTTGCGTCGTTCGTTGATCATTGTTCTATCTCTATGACTTAGGGACCTGCGTGTTGTTCGGTGATTGAATCGCCCCTGCTGTCGCACATGTGGGTGGCACCAGAATTGAGACGTTCGTCGCGTTGAACTGGTCACTATCACTGGGATACTTGATCGTCGTCGTCAGACTATTTGGATCACTACCAGCCGTTACATTTACCAGTTGATGCTCCAAAAACCTCGAAAAGAATGGCAATTCGGACATCGCTTTCCTCCTGCTTCAAGGTGGGGCGACGCATAGGAGCACGTCAAGACACTCCAACGCCAGCGGTAGTTTTTCGGACGCGAACGGCTCTATTACGATAATTCCTTTTTTGATCCTAGGGCCGCCCTGACAATTGCTACTCGGCGTCGAGACACACGAACTGCCCTCGACCCAGAAAGGTTTATCATCATGACGTCCCCTGATAACTCGTAGCTCTCAACGGCTTCCACGCGGATTGCAGTATCGCGACCAGTTTGGACGAAGCCCTCTAAACGTTCCATGGCTTGAATGAGCGAATTCCAAGGGCCACGGTACATTGTGCCATGCACAAATGCCCAAATGACATTTCCTTCCCTTTCAAGGTGATCTATTTCGCAGGCTGAGATTATCTCAGAGAATGGTCTTCCATCCCGAGTTCGCTCCATCGTAACCTTGATTTTTGAATTCCTATTAGTATTCCTGATTGACTCGACAATACGGTGAATATCTTCCTGAAATATCGGTTTTTCCAGAACAGCGTAATAATTAAGTTTTATAACTGAATATGCGTGCTGCTTGAGAAAGGCAGTGACGATTACCACCGGAGGCATATGCGGAATATTTGCTAATGCCTCAGGTCCAGTTATTCCTGGCATTTGGAGGTCTGAAAAAATCACATCAACATCGCCGGAATGATGAATAAGAAATTTCCTAAAGTCACTACCAGACCAAAATTCAGCGACTATTTGAACACCCTCATTTTCGAGAATATTTCGAAGATGTGCACGACTTGCTGGTAAATCTTCTGCTATGACAGCTCTTAGTTTTTTCATGGTTTCACCGGAACTACTACACACGATACAGCTTTTGTGGCCTCGATATTTAACCAGAGATTGGCTGAGTTATTTTTATAGACGATGGAAAGCCGTTTCCGTAGATTTGCCAATCCAGTTCCCAATCGGGTACTTTCACTTTCTTGTAAATTTGGTGCAACTGAATTTTCAACTAAAAAAACAATCTTATCATCTTGTATTTTGCCGTTCATTGTTATGACCCCATTCCCACCCAAGTTGGTAATACCATGCTTAATAGCGTTTTCAACTAAAGGCAAAATTACAAGGGGAAGAATTTCAAAGTCATCAATCCCTTCCCAGTTCCATTCAATTTGTATGCCACCTTCAAAACAGAGATTTTGGAATTGTATATATTGTTCGATTATTCGCCTTTCTTCTCTTACGGGGTGTTTTTTTACATCTGAAGTTTTCATTATATCACGAAGATGCATTGAAAGTAATTTCAGCGCTTCCTGAGTTCGTTTTTGACTAATTGAAGCGATTCCTGTGATGACATTTAAGGAGTTGAATAACGCATGCGGAGATAGTTGGTTTTTTAACAATTGTGACTGAATTGAGTTTGAAAATTGTCGAATGACATTGGAATAATTTTTTGATGTTTCATAACTAGCAACAAAATAGGACAAAAGTAAACCAAATGGCAATCTTTCGGATATGAATCCAATAATATAGTATTTTATCAAACCGGGTTTCCAAAAATCTCTATGTTGCGCAACATATACTGCAAAAAGGTCAATCATTAGCATTATACAGGATATTATAATTATTGGCTTTAGTATGTTTTCGCGCCCATTCTTTCTCCATTCCATGTGCCACAAGCTAGGAAGAACGATAGTCATCAGCAGGGCACTGATGAAAGCAATAATATCACTAGTGTAATCGCGGTACCAAGTTATCGAGTTTAAATTCTTAACGGATAATATTGCCGCCAGTATGCCAATCGTAACTGATGCGTTGAAAACCGCGAAACTATAGTACGTCCACCTCGTTAGGCGCTTCCCGATTTGATCCCAGCCCGGAGAAGCATCACGGTCAGATTCGGCCATTTCGTCTACATATCTGCTTTGCATGTTGCTCTCGATTTCTGCTAAAGTCCTATAAAACCCAGGAGGTTAGAAGTGGTTGAAATTATCCGTATTGGAGACGTTCTTGAGTTGGTGCTGACCCAAATTGCTGGAAGGCAAAACGGCTTCCTGCAGGCGGTGGTAATGGATGATTGGACCCGCCGGGCTGTGGCTACTGCAATAGTGTGTTGGGAAAGAAGTTGTCCCGAAGCGTTTCATACCCAACCGGGTGAATGGCCTGCAGGGAAGGTCATCCTGGAACAGTCCAATCTTGCACCAGTCGCAGCCATTAGTGATCTGACAAAAGCAGTAATTGAGCTCAAGGGTGATTCTCGAAGGACTGTAGTAATGTCTATTCTGGATCACCTTGACTCCCTCGACGCCCAAAGTCCGGTGGCGGCACTCCGTACTCCTGAAACAGTGCCGTGATCATGAGTCTGGCGGTGGAGGCGGGAACCCTTTCTCCCTTTGCCCAGAAAGCTAGGTACCGCCTCGATACGCCTAAAGACTTGGCCAATTTCCCGACGCCCCGCATTCGTTGAGCCAGAGTAAGCCAAGGTTCAGGAAGTTTGATACTAGGAGCCATCTCCCAATGATAGGGATCTATGATCCCCATGCAAGTCTCCTTATGCTTCCGAACACCCAGGTCACATGCGCGGACATGCGCGGAATCGCATGTCACCACATCGTTAGTTTCACAGAACGAACCTTTCCATCGGCGAATTTTGCGGCTGGGAAATCTCCTTTTGCTCCAATTGCAATTTCACGAATGCATTTCATAGCATTTGACACACGATTTCACCGATTGTTCTCTATACAATAGCATTTTGTACACCGCCATAGCGAACATTCATTGTCGGAATTGCGGACTCCCTTACGATTTGGAGTCCCAGATGCAATGCTGACCCCAGGATGGCCACCTACCACCCCGATGTGATCGCCGCCCTACAATCTTTTCAACAAACAGCACAAAGGCAATTTGGACCAAGTGCTGAAGCTGTTTCTATTACCGACGAAGACTTGATTGAACCCGATTCGTGGGCACGCAAGACGCTCATATTCGGAATCATTTTGACCGGAACCTTGGCCCTATGCCTCCTTTGGACTGATCTTTGGTCGGAAGCTCTTGTTAATACAGTAGTTGGCTCTCCTATGCCTCTTCTCGCGGCGACGCTGAGGTGGCTCCTGATCGCTCTATCAAGCCTGTTCTGCATCCGGGGCATTCTGCATCTCGCAACCTAGCGCTCGGGACCAGATTTCTATCGCTATTTCCGCTTCCCGCGGCATTAGTGTTACTCCATCGTCCTTATCTTTGGTTTTACACAGGTTGTTACCTGCAAACGTCAATCTTTGTCGATTTTCATCCAGGTTTTCCCCTCGGACCACCCCTCCCTCTTTCATCAGGTAATGGTGCTCCATGCGCGGAATCGCACATCACCACATCATTCGCGGCCTGCAAACGCCAGCACCTGTCGTATCTTACTTATGTTTGCGTCTGTCTATTTTGCCCGTGATGATCCAACTTTAATATTGTCTACGCTTGTAGACATCACATTCGACCCGCCAACTTCTGCCGATCCAGCCACTCCAAGCAAACCCTCGCCCTCGCTGCATCTACCTTGGCCTTGGCAAGCAGTTCATCCATTTCCTTCGCATCGCCACCCACTGAGCTCCCCCGGGCCGCTTCTAGCTTCTGGGCCTCGGCCTCCCCCGCCAGGTAGACCGTCAGTTCCTTCTGTTCCAGTGCAACGTATGCGTCAACCGCCTCGAGGGCCTCTCGCAAGCGATCCCCCCGTTGGAGCACCACTGTTTCATTAGGCTGTCCTCCTCGGGTCTGGTAGGCGACGATACCCCCCAACACCACCAGGACTGATGCCGCGAGCAACCACCGAAGAGTCCCCTTCCCCACCGCTTTTGTGCCGATTTTCCCGACAGGCACCGGAGAGACTCCCACCCCCCTCTCCCGCCTACCTATTTCCTTCCGGACCTGGTCGTCCTCGGAGATTAGATCCCGGGGAATTTCATCCCCTTCATCCACGGCCATGCTCGGTATTCCAACCTCTTCCTGCGCCCGCACCACTGACATGGCAAGGTGCGCCTCGATTGCCATCCGGAGCGTCCGGACCTCTTCGCTCGACCTGGCCAACGCCTCCTTCAGCGGAGCGACCTCGGCCCTAATCCCTTCTCTCAGAATCTCCCGTGCTACTGCGAGGTCCTCCGGCCTCGCCACCGCCAGGTATCCCGGACTCGGTTCTGCCTCGGCTTCACGGAGGTCCGCCTCTGTCTCTTCCACGACTTCGGTCAGCGCTGCTGCGATGTCTGAGCCGGGAGGTTCCACCATAACGTCATCTTGGTTCACATCCGCCAGGTCCGCCCCCCGCGCACGGCAGTCCTCGTCCAAAGCACGCGGTTCCTCCGCCCGAATCGTGCGCACGATAACTGCCTCGGCCTCCTGGATAGTTCGCGAGTACGGCTCGGTTGCCCTCGCCGGAACTGCTCCATCTCCCAGAAGACGCTTCAGGTCCTGGTCCGGATCCAACACCTCGACAGGTCCCCCCTGCCCTTCCTGCCGTTCCCTGCTTTCAGTGAACTTGGCGATGTCCTTCGCGATCTCCACGCAAAACTCGTCCCGGTTTCTCTCCAGTTTTGTCTGAGCCGCCCTCAGTGAATCGCGAGTCTCTTCCGCCAGCATGGCCGCCTCCTGCTATCGGCTCGGATTGATAACCCGCATCTGCCAAAGCCTCACGGCCGGCAGCATGTAGAGGTCCTTCCCATTCCACTTCTTCCCCACCTTGGGCAGGCGGTGATTGGTGTGGCTCTCACTGTAGTTCCTAACTTCAGGTGAGGTAATCAGGAAGTCCGGCTTGCAGAGAATACGTCTCGGCGGCTTCGGCACTGCGCCATCCCAGGTACTGGCCACTGCGTGGAAGGCCGGGAGGAACACCAGTAGCGCTGGATCGACGAGATAGCGCTCCTCCTCCTTTACCGTCACTTGCACGCTCCCACCACCGGATTTCCCGCGGGCACCGAACTGGGCATCCTGGGCGGTCATCTGCTGGAAGCTCTGAGTCAGGTTTCGTTCGGTCACCTGTTGGCGACATTTCCCCCCAAGGAGATCAGCACACTCCTCTGCCTCCTTGGTGTTGTTCAACTTCATGACGATCCGGTTGGGGAAATTGGTCAGGAGGTTGTCCGCCACCTTTTCTTCCATCATCGAGTAGATGGAACTCGGACCCTGCGTTGCTATCACGTTAATTGATTTGTTGGAGCGGGCAACGCTTGCGTATTTTGCATCACTTTCCCCCTCCAGGAAGAAATGGCACTCATCGATGATCAGCACGACGTACCGTTCCGTGTTTGGCATCTCCTCCAATGCGTCATTGACCGAGCGGATCTCGTCTGACAGCTGCGAGATCTTGGCAAAAAGGCTCAAGGAGTCCCGGTAGGCCTCCTTTCCGAGGAAACCCAATTCCCGCTCCACGGCTGATGCCTGTGTGTCCAGGAAATCCTGCGCCGTCTGGGCGAACATGGTCGATACCGGCAGCACTATCCCAAGCGGCACCTCCGCAAGCATCCTTTCTGCCGCCTCGTGCATGGACGGATCGGTCAGCAGCCCCTCAAGACCGTACACCCCGAGGCCGCTCCAGATGTCGTACCGTCTTTCCCGGATCTGCCTTGCTGAATCTAACGCCCCGTGCACCTCGGCCTTGAACTGCTCGGCCTGTCTCCGCACCCACCCCCCGCCCTGCTTTGCCTCGCAGACAGCCTGGAGATCCTTCTCCGCCATCCCACGAGGAGTGCCGTCTTCACGCAGGGTCCACGCGGGCCAACCCGCCTTCTTAGCGTTCTGCGCCAGCAATCGGAGCATGTGGCCTGCCCAAAAGGTCTGCCGGATCACGCTGAAGGTGCCTCCATCGCCAGCCCCCCCCTCAGCGCTTTTACACCCGGCGAGTCCCATGAAAAGAACCAGGCCCTTGTCCAGAATGTCAGGCCTGAAGCAGGTGCCAAGCAGCAGCTGGGCCCCTGTCCTCTTGTTGTCCGAGTTGTCCGCGTGCGAATAGAAGCCGTACATCGGCGACACCTGCGTCGTCTGGTGATCGCTGCTGGCTCCCACCCAAGGGCCCAGGGCCCTTTTCCAGATCAAACGCTCCTGCACCCGCTGTTTCAGGTCCTCTCGTTGGGCCTTCAACTGGTCGATCTTCAGGCGGCCATGCTCTGCACGAAGGCCCTTGTTGGAAGCTCGTTGCCCGTCCCTGAGCTGGACGTATTTCTGGAAGCTCCTGTTCACAAGCGCCATGACGATCTTGCTAACCCCCTGGTGCCGCTCCTCCGGAAGGGCCACCGTAACGATCTTCCCGTGCTGGAAGATCCATCCCCAGCCAGGAAAGCTGATATCCGCTTCGCGCTGCGGCGCGAAGCTCAGCTGATAACCAGGTGCCAGGAAGGCCTGCGTCACGACACTGATCGTCTGGATGATGTTGACCTTGGTTTCGCCCTTGTCAGCCCCCGCGGCCGTCCAGCTGCCGTAGTACCAGTTCTTGATGTTCTGGATGCTGACCACCTCTTCCGAAGTCGCTGCCCGCCTCCCCTTCCCGTTCAGGAGGTCCTCCAGACGCTTGATCACCAAAGCGAGTTCGTCAGGTTCGCCGATCAGCCGAGCCAGGATCGGGAAGGTTGTGTATCCGTAGAGGATCTTCGTCGCTGAAAGCAAATTGGTGATCAGTGCATTGCCAGCATTCTCCCAGAAGGGGTCTGGCTTCCCTCCTTTGTTCTGGGTTGCGAACACGGTCCGCACGAATGTCGCTGCCACGTTCACAACATCAAGGCCAGGAAGGTGCATGGGATTGAACTGGAAAGGCCCATCACACCTATGCCCCGTGTTCGGAGCAACGTAGTTTCGGAAGCCCAGTAGGCCAGCGCATTGGTATTCCGCCAGCCCTTGAACGGCCTGGGAGAGCGCCAGGAAGCCTTGAGCGCGAGCCTCGATCCCCTTGTGGTCGTAGGCATCGAGGGCTACCACAAGCCCAGACCAGAGCACCTGGGCCCACGCCGGGTCCCAGGCGCTGACGAGCGCCGGTGTCAGGACGTGCCCGTGGGGCCTCCCGATCCAGCACTGCCCTACCCCGCCCACACGCATCACCAGGCTATCGATCAGCAACTTGTCGTCTCCCCGAGGAATCCACTTCGAATTCACGAACCCAGGCGAGACTCCGAACATGGCGGAGACCACCTCGCGCTCGTGCTCGTGCGCTTCCTCCATGGCCAACACGAGGTTCTGGATCTCCCGGTTCCGCCCTGCTTCCTGGCAGGCTTGGATCACGGGTGAACCTTCCTCATGCAACCGAGCGACGAGGTGCTGAAGGGAAGCATCCATGCTCCATTTGCCGACAGCGTCGACAACGATGCCTCCCACCATCGCGAACACTTCATCGATGGCTGCTGTAACGAGCCTCGTCTCGCTTGCAACTAGCCCGGAGATGAGGGCGTCCAGCTTTGCCTCCCGCCAACGGTTCCGGAGCCAGGTCACTACATCCCCACTCGGAAAGAGTTCGGGCATGGCTTGCACCTTTGGCGTTCCCTTGCCCGGCCCTATCCCGAACCCGCCATCACCCTGCGAGCCGTCGTGCTCGAACTGCAGGCGCGCAGCGTGTCCAGCCACGATCTCGCCCACGTGCTGCGGCCAGGTGAGCAGTAGGTCACTTCGAACGGTGGCTAAGAATTCCCCGATGATCTTCCCTGCCTCGAATCGTTCAGGCCGTGCCCCCGCAAGCCCGACGGCATTCAGAATCCTCGCGCTGCTTTCTGTCCACGCCACACTCTCCGCTCCCAGGAGTTTGCACTCCCCCAGCAGCTCGCCAATCTGCCTGGCGATGCCCTCCGCCAGAAGCTCCTCAATTGCCCGGCATCTGTCCGCCCCTTCAACCAGCGCAACGATCGGGTCGGGTTCGGCATACGAAGTCCCCATCTTTGCCTGGACTTCAAGGGACTTTGGTCTTGGTTCAGGATCAGTGGATTTCAGGACTGTGAACTTCCGGAAAGCACCATGCCGAATGTCAGTGGCAACATCAGCATCAGCGAAGGCTGCGAGGCTCTCCAGAAGGGACCGTACTTCCCCATGAATCTGCGGCTGGAATGTCTCGCGTTCATCCCCCAGGAGGGAACCTTCGCCAATAGCTTCCTTCAGGGGTGTCGAAGCCACTTTCAACCAGCGCGTGAGGGCGATGATGAGTGGTCGCCATTCCTTGAGGTGCCCGAGCACGGTCCCAGCATGATTGATGGCCGTGGCCAGATGCCACATGTCCTGTATCAGGATCCGTCCGGTGCGGTTGATTCGGGCCTCGCGCAGCAGGAGACGGTGACGGTATTGGGCAACGGGTTCCCCCGGCCGGTTCTTAGTGGGAGCCATGTCCCGAACCATCTGACGAAGTTCGGCAAATTCCTCCAGCTCGTTGCGCTTCACGCCTGCAGTTTCCGGCCCCATGGGTCTCGGAGATCCAGGCGTACCGACCATCTGCTTGAAGGCTTCCCCTGGCGGTACTCCATCTGAGTGTATTTCGCTTGGCACACCCTTCACATCAATGCCTGTCCCGTACCGGCCGTCTCCCGCGACGAACAACCGACCCACGACGCGCAACACGGCTGCGGCCAGGTTCCTCGCAACTTCGGTGTAGGCCATAGCAACCTCGGCGCTTTCCCCACCTCCTGCCTGCTGGGACGACCGGGACACCTTGACCGCTTTTGTGAGCGCATCGAGCCTGAAATCCCCATTCGCTCCGAACAACTTGATCCCATTACCCATGCCTTCGTTGGCGCGGCGCTCCTGACCTGGGTTTTCGGGAGCTTCCATCATGGCCCGAGCTGCCTGTCGCACCCGATCATGCGTGGCAAGAATCCTCTCGACCCGCACCTCGTCGTAACCCAATTCGAGCAGGTCGTTCTCCCGCCCGATGAAGGGCTTTCCCGAAGCAAGGAACTTCTGAAGCATCGGCGATGCTTTCCGAGCATGGGGCCCCTGGGAGGGCACTCGACCACTCCGCTCCCAGAAGGGGTCAACACCAGCGGAAAGCAGTGTCTCGCGCACATCGGGCGGTAGGGCTGCTTTCGGGTCCAGAACCAACCCTGCTACCTTCTCTACCCCCTTACCTTGAGGGTCGTAATCAATGTCCGCTTTCCAGCCGAACAACTGCCGCATTATCGGCTTCAGGACAGCTGTTGTTTTTCCGCAGCCGGTCGTTCCAAAGCAGACCGTCCCTCCCGTGACCAAACCCTGGAAGGGGATGGAGTAGAACTTCGCCTCCTCACCGAGCTTCTGTCCCTCATTCTCGTAGTGCTCCCCCAGCACCACATCGATCTGCTGTTGGGTTGGGTCGAAGGGACAGGCTTCCTTGTAGTAGCAAAGGGCAGTCTCCTGAATATCCGTGTCCTTGCACAGGACCGAGCGCGTCCACTCCTGGTACTGGAGCACCTGGAGCTCGCTGCGACTGACAGTCTGCCTCTCCTTCAATGAAACCATCCACGCAACCGTGGCCGCGGCCTGGGCCCCCAGGAGGAGGAATCCATTCAGGGCCCCCGGGATCAGTTGCATGCTTCCGTCAACGCTTGAAAGACCACCGAGGAAGGCCTTGGTAACCGGCCCGGCCATGGCCGTCGCTCCGACCGTCATCAGACCCACCAACCCACCCGCCCCGAGGAGCGGATTCTTGTGGGGCTTGTGCCGCTCCAGGTAGACCGTGGCCTTCTGGAAATTCCGCATCTTCCGGAAGGCTTCTTTCTGGGGACGCGTCCACTTCTTGGACCTGCGTTTGTGGTCCGCGATTTCGAGTGGCGACGGCCGCAGGCTCGCAGGATAAAAGCTACGGATCTCGATCGGATTCTCAGTCGACTTCTTCTTCACCGCGGACCCCCGGCCATCACGAGTTTCTTGACTGTCTATTCAGCGGCCGATCCTGCCCGCCCAGGTGTCTTGCCGAAGCTGAAGATTCTCGCCTTTGCCTCTTCGACTTTTTCGGCAGGTAATTTGGCAAGAGCCTGGCGGTCTCGGGCATTGAGAAACCCGTCGAGCACAAGCCCGAAAACGTCGGTCCAAGCCACCTCCGAATTGCCCTCTGCCGAGACGGCCACGACCCTCGCGAAAAGATCCGCCGTTTCCGCCTTCAAGGGGGCCTTCTTGAAGAAGACATTCTGCTTGCTGAGACGGAGGCTCCCGGCCCTCTGCCTGAGGCTCTGCAGGTTGCTCTGTGTGGTGGTTTTGTTGTCCATGACAAGGTTCCTTATAGAGATGCCGAACGATGGGTCCGCTCGGACGCTGGAAATGGTCGTTTCCCCCGAATGGGGGGGTCTTGGGACCGGTTTATGTCGCTAGATTGCTCAGGGTGTGCTTGAAATTGCTGATTTCGCCCGCGAGCTGGTCACATTCTCGGCTGCATATCGCCACATAATTCGGATCTGCTAGGGTCTGTGCGAATTCAAGTCGCGCCTTTGCTGCTGTTAAATCGTCCTTGAGCTGCCGTAAGCTAACTTTGGATGGTCCACCTAAAGGTCCGTCCAAGATCTCCGTGCGTTCTCTCCTGGGTTCATTTTGGTTTTCACACCGGTTCTTCGGTTCTTGCATGGTCTCGGCTTGGTTTCCTCGGGATGTCCCCACTGTCTCTCCTGAGGCTCGCTGGTCATTTTCTGGCGCTTCTCCGGTCACACTGCGGTCTTTGCTTTGGTTTGCTGTCGCAAGACCAAAATCGGCCCAATTTCCAGGAAAAACCCTGCCAGGCTGGAATGGACTAAATCGTTTGAAGTAGCGCGATCCCCTTAGTTTAGATCTCATGTGTTCTTGGAAGTCCGTCGTCCAGGAACTGATGGCTTGCCATGAACTTGGTTCGGGAATTCCACATGAAAATGGATCATTTTCCGGGCAGTGCAAGCGAACTGAACGCACAGAGCTGAAACCACCAGTTGACCATTCGGCAGTCAGGCTCCGCTCCACCATTTCCCCGATTACATCGCTCCAGACGACGTGAAACCCCTTACCTATTCCATGGAGTACGACGCGCCAATCCCCACCGGATGAGACCACATCATCGAGCAAATCCCCATGTCTCCTGAGCATCAATTCCATTTCCTGCGAATAGGCGATGATGTGGATGACTCGAAAGGCCAGTTCATCGATTACAAGAACGCCGCCCACCGGAAAGTCCTCGGGGTAATCCTCCAGGAATCGATCACCAGGAAGGTACATTTGGGTCCTTTTCGCTCCTCCGTCATTACCCAAAGGGGCCACCAACCCCATAACTTCCAGAACAGGGATTTCCCTCTGCCGTACAGGTGTCGTGAGCTTCGGCATCCGAGCAGCCAATTCACCTGCATTCACATCGGAGGCGATACGCCTTCTCGCGCGCAGGGCTGCTTTCCTGCCGACATTTTGGTGCGGTGACGGCCCTCGCGCGAATAGATCTTCAAGCCAAAGCGGGGCTCCCGAGTGGCTGAGCAGAAACCGATCAAGTTTATATGTTCCAAAGATCTGAGAAGTAGTTTGTTCACCGCCCGACAAATACATCTCCCCCCCTCATTCCCCTATTTCCTCGGTGACTGAACACACGCCTGATGTACCCGGCCGCTGCCTTTGCCCGCACGCCTGCAGGCTTGTAGGAATGCCCGAGTCCGACGACTTCAACCTCTTGCCTGATCTTGTACTTCTCCGGACCAAAGTCGGAGGCGATTGAGATATCTGGGAAGGTTGCGAGTTCTGGCGACTCGGACCGAATCTGGTCCTCCAATTTGATGGACTTGATGCTTGCCCCCATGGCTTCGTTCTCGTGCATGAAGAACACGACAGCATCGCCCACCACCTGCTCGTGAAACTCGCGGTTTTGAGGCTTCAGATTCCTTGGTCCACCACCCGATCCGATCAATCGTGGATCAGCCTCCCTCGCAGCCTTCCACCCCTTCTTCGTGAGGCTGAAACCCTCCAGAACCCCTGCTCCGATGGGAATAGGTTCGTAGGCTAGGAACCCCTCGTCTCTCAGACGATCCACCTTCAGGATGATCGATAATCCTGCCTCAGGTTCTAGGGCGATCAGTTGCTCCATCGAGGGCCTTCGGAGCCAACCGGACCATGCCAGGAGATCACCATCTTCCATGCGCGTTCTGCTGTCGCCGAGCAGCGCAAGGGCGCGGTCGATGATCGAGGAATCTCCCTTCCTTGAGGGGTGCAAATACACCCCCAGGTGTTCCAGAACATGGCCCCTCATCAGCAGGTCCAATGCGGTGTATCGGCGAGCGAGAAACTCCAACCGCTTGTCCAGGGAATCCACTGGTCCGACCGAAAGAGGATGAGATGTTCCAAACACCCTCGGATCGAGCCCTTCGATTACCACGCGACCCGCATCCGTAAGGTTCCTTGGGCGGTATTCTTCTGCCAACCACCGACCTCTCTTTGGCCAGATTTCAGGCGTATACAGAGCCTTGGTTCCCTGCTTTTTAGCCTCTGTTGGTGAAGCAGTTTCTGACCCAAAACGGTCGCTAGCCGCCTGGATTCCATCGGGCAGAAAGAGGCGATTCAGCGGTACACCCAGCAACCGCCGAGCATGGCGTTGCCCGTCACCCAATTCCGCATGTCCCTGGTGGTCCTGGAAGAACTCCCGGTGGACTGGACGTGTCCGATCCACTGTCGGATATGGCCCCCGTTCCAGGTCTAGCATCGGTCGGTTTTCGCTCATGGCCGCAACCCTCGGGCCATACGCTCCGCCTCGTCCCCTACCCTCTTCCCACTGCCATTCCCGAAGGCCATGGCCAGGCTGATCGGCAGAGACAGCAACCCAGCACAAAGGATGATTGGTAGCAGCCCGTTTTCCTGTAGCAGTGGCTCCATTAGGTCCCACTGTTTCCTGAAGACAAACCAGAATTCGAACCCGACAATTCCCAGGCCCAGAAGGAACCCGAGAAGCATGTTGGTCGCGCGAGGATCCTTCTCTTTCGACCCAGCACCCTTAGCCATTGGCACCACCAACTTCCGCATGGGCAGAGGCCTTTCTCGCGACCTTCTTGACCCTCGTGACTGGACCATCCTCTTGCATGCGTTCTGCCATTTCTTTGGCAATCGCAGCCCTGATTCTGGGCTTGGTGATTCCGGTCCAATCGGTCCCCTTTGGCGTTTGACGTCTCTGGGGAAGGCCATGTAAGGCTTCAATAACACCGATCCCTGCAAGGTGAACCGTCTTGCCTTCGAGCAGGGCACGCCTGAGTAACAAATTCAGTGCATCCACGATGTCCCTGGCCACCATCAGGTTTGGAATTCCTTCAGGGAAGGTGGCCTTCAGTTCACGAGTCAAGTCGGTGACGGTGTATGTAGTTTTCTTCATGCGCACTCTCCTTTCGTCAGTTTCTGAGCTGCGGATTTTCCGCAACCAGCAAACTCCGAAGGAAAGGAGGCGTAACGATGGTGATCTTCAAAAGGTTCGAGCACCACAGAACTAAAACCGCGTGGGCTTTCGAGTTTGGTGTCCTGACCCTCCTTAGCGGTGGTGTCTATGCCGTCCTGTGGCTGGCTGCCCAGGGCCCTAGACTTTCACGGGAAGCGTTCCATCTGAGAGCCCTCAATCACCTCCATCCAGAAACGAACCCATCTCCCTGGCCCTGGCTCCGAAAAGCCTCCTTGGCCTGGGTGTCTTCCTGTATCGGGCTATTTTTTCTGTCGCTCTTGGTGGCCGGGCTTTCGACACCGCTTCTCAGGAACCACCCGCATTGGGTTGGCTACATCGGTCTTGTCATCGTGCTTCCCGTGATGGTTATGCTCGCGGAGGGCTTCAGGCTGGTCTTTCAGGTGATGAAGGCAGCGTGCTTCCCACCCCGGGTTCTGAGTGGTTTGATGGAAGCCTGAGGTTGGCGTTTCGCTGGAACCTCTGAAGCCGACTTGCCTCCATCCTCAGTGGCTTCTGCCCGGCGTCAATTAGAAACGTGCTTCGCGATGCACAGGGGTAATTGTCGCCGGGCAGTGGCTTCCTGCCTTTGGGACTCCACGCCTGACGAAGGCCTCTGTGGACCTGCACAAAAAATGTAGCAGCCAAACTTTCCCCAAGATTTCGAATCGGTTACCCAGCCGAATGGCCCTTCAATCCACATCCGACGCGGAAAACCAATCCCGGAGGCGCTGTTTCCTGGTCCGCGACAACTCGTTCTCTCAGACACACGCAATCTAACTCCTATGTTGTCTGCTAGATCTTGCTTCCTTGCTTGCTGTCTTGCCCTCTTTCTTGGTTTTCTCATATCTTTGTTTCTTCCTTTTCCCTTTGGTGCTTTCCTGTCTTCGTTTTTTCATCTTTTGTTCCCTTTCGTTTTTCCTTGTTCATGGGTTGTGCTGTATGCTTACTCGGTGGTTTGCACCCTTGGGAGATCCCTCCATGCCTTCTTCTCACTTTGTCGTTGTGCCTCCCTCTAACCAAAGTGATATGCCAAGTATCCACTGGCGGGTGGTGGATGGATCCCTTCCTCTCAATCGCGTACTAGTTATCGGCAGTCCGAAGGGTGGGAGTGGGAAGACCTCGCTCACCACCTTTGCTGCCAGCGAACTGGCTCGGCTAGGGGCTAGAGTGCTCCTCGTCGAGGCCACCGAGGGGCAAGCTCCACTGACCCAAGCGTTCGCCTTTGCCGACGCATACTCAGAGCTCGGCACAGGGCTTGGATTACACCTTCAGCGCATCATTGGCTATCCAAAGGACGGGGAAACCTATTCCCAGACCCTGGCGCGGCTTAGAGGAATGGCGAGCATAGAAGCTGGCCAGGCCTGTGGCTCCATACGACGAGTCAGCGTATCGCCAGTAAACCCAACCTTGGGCTTCGACTTCCTGCCATGTGGGGAATCCAATCTGGCCGAGGTGGCGTCCAGTTCGAAGATGGCCCAGCGCCCCATTCGCCGGGCAATGTTCGCCGCATTCCTCGAAACCCTCGCACAGGCTCGTGGTGGCGGCTGGGACTTCATTCTCATTGACGTGCTCCCGTCAGCGGAGTCCCCGATTGTGAAGGGGGCCATGGGTGTAGCCGACGCGTACGCACTCGTGGTTGACACGAAGTCCGCTCAGCCTCTACCAGGCTGGGGCGTGCTCATGGAAGAAATCATGCGAATCCAGCAGGCCCGAGAAGAGGAGGGCAAAGCACCCGACATATTCAAGGGGATCATACTGAACAAGGTCAACCTATCCAGGTCGAACTTCACCCAGAAAATCAACAACTTGAAGATCCGAGTCAAGCAGCATGAGGCAGCTGCTGAAGGTGTGGATGTCCCGGTTCTAGCTCAGATCAGGGAGCTCACCAGCCTGGCTCTTCTTGGCTTCAACGTCCATGCGGTCGCACAACTTGCAGCAGCTTACGGTGGGCGGATCCCCGAGGATCTTGACAGCCTCACCGACGATGATGTCCATCGTCTCGTTCTGTTTGAGAAAGGTCTCTCCGCAGAAGGGAATCCACTGCCGGTGGCTGCTGGTATCGAGTGGCTGGCCAGTCTCCTTCCAGGCTCCCGCAAAACCCTGATGCTCGAAGCCCAACTGCTCCACCCCATGCTCCTCGAACTGGCAGGAGACGCAGCTGCTGTCGAGGCCCTACGTGGATACTTTGCAGTCGTGAGCCAATCCGACGCCGACTGAGGGGTGATCCATGGCAATCGATCCTCGCTCCCGTCTCGCAGCCACTCTGAAAGAGGTCCCGAACCGTGCAGACAGGGCCTCGACCGGGTTCTTGAGCTTCGCACGACGTCAAGACCCAGAACCTCCGCCACCAATGCCAACCGAGATACCCGAGGAACAACGGGAAATACCCACGGTTGACATTGTGTCCATGCAACGCAGCGAGCACCCTGTGAACCAGGCGCCTCTCCCCGTGCTGCAATCAACCGAGAAGGGGAAGGGTACTTCCACTTTGGCCAAACTGGCGAGTGGGCGGGACCTGGCCAAAGAGACCGGCGGGACCAAACGTAGCATCATCTTCGACACCGAAGTTTGGTCATTCCTGAGGACCCTGATGATCAAGCAGTCCGCTGCCCAAAAGCGCAGGGTCACGCTCACTAGCATCATCCACGAGGGACTGAAAAATCCGCTTGATCCCGAAACTGCCCGCGCCGGCAAAGAGTTGCTGACCCAGCGGCACCGCCTATATGGGACAGTCTCTACCAACGTGATCATCCCTGATTCGCTGCTGGAGGCCATGCAGCGTGAAGTGGAAGCCTACACCACCACCAGAACAATGCTAAGCATTGGTGCTGTGGCAGAACTCCGGGTTGCGTCGTGGGCTGTCCAGCACCCGCTGTGGCCTACTTAATCTGCGAGCGCACCCAGTCAGAGACGAGCGCCGTAATGGTCGATCCCCTTCTGGCAGCCAGGTGTCTCAGTGGCTGCACGATGTTCCATAGATTCCAGGATTCCTGAAGAATTTGTTGGGATGAGATTCCCAGCTCAAAAGCATTTTCTTTCAAAGTCCTGTGATCCTGCTCTTGCATTCGGAAGATAACGCCAACTGGTTTTTTCTTAGCCTGGTTTAATTTAGAAGTGTTTTCAATGGTTCTTTGGACCAATTGAGATACGATATTTGGGTTTTTTAATGGATCATATTCCTCACTGTTGAAAGTTGTTTCGGTATCATCTGCTCCAACAACACCCTGCATGCTCGCGAGCAGGGCTTTGATGGATTCTGGATCTGATACTGGATCCTTGAGGCTTTGTTTTGGTTTTCTATTCGACGCAGCCAAGGATAATCTCCTTCACAAACTTGGAGTGATTGTGCGATGGGCTATATTCCCAAATGGCGAGACCGTTAAGGATTGCTTCTCCAAATTTTTCGCTATGCAGGATTTCTCCTAGGTAGGCGACGTTCTTTTTATATACCAGGGCGTCTTTGATAATTCTGCCCATCTTTGTAGTTCTAAAATCCGTGAGTAGTGACCTTGAAACGAGCAACCTTACGCTAAGTCTCCTTCTTTGTTCGTTGACGACCCAAAGGATCTGCTCGAGTGGGCCGAAGGATTCCATCTCTGTGTGACCCAGGCGTATTGGGTGGATGGCCACATCACTTATGGTTAGGGCTGTCGCGAACTCTTCCCCGGAAGTTGGATTGGTGTCGATTACCACATCCTCGAAGTTTGCTCGACACTGCAGCACGGTACTTTCCAGGTGTTCTCGCGATTGAACCTGTACGAAAGGAATTTCTGGAATGTTCAGTTCGGGATGAAGCTTCCTGTATTCCTCTCTCCTCCGGAAGAGACGGGACCCTTGACTGCCCTTCACATCCGAGTCCAGAAATAGTACGTCTCTGCCTTCAGCGGCCAGAAGCGCTGCCATTGATATGGCTGTACATGTCTTTCCTGTTCCACCCTTGAGATGGGCTACCACGTAGACCCTAGACTGTTTTCGATCGCGGACCATTCGCTGAGTATGGCAGGCATTGCGTTGGAGATGAAACCAAAGTTGCTATCATGCTATCATGCTAGCTTGTTAGCATGATAGCATGCTACTACTATTTCTCAAACGGTGGAGGTTACCCATGGACCCCAGTTCAGACCTGGGATACCGTCACCTCAACGGACCTACCAGATCTCCATCTTTTAGGAGTTGTTCTTTGTTCGCCTTGCCTTCGGCTTGTTCAAATTTCCCTTCTCAGAGTCTCCGGAAAATCCGCTGGCCTCACAGTTTCCCATGGGTGCTCCCAAATATTGGGTATGGCTCGCAAGAATTCTGCTTGATCTAGGTTCTATGTCGTTTTGCCTAATCCTCATTTCTATCAAGGGTTAGGGTCTTCCTGGGGGCCCCTCTATGTGTACACAACCAGAAGGCCAGACCAGGAGAAGCCTCCGCGATCTTGTGTTCGGGAGCCTCTCTGAGGCTGGCTTGGTTGATCTCGCAACCATTACCCCTCGCTCGCCATACCTTCTACCACTTCCCTGTGTCTGGCCACTTCCACGCAACTTCGCCTGGCGTTTCTGGATTCACGGTGCCCCGCAGGAGACCCTCACAGCTCTGGGCATTGACCCCTTCCAGCAGTCACAGATCCAATCGTTGGCACCATCTGCCCTCGATGAGAAGCTCTACCATCTCTGGGAGTTAATGGGGGAGCGCTTCAACCTCGGGAACGCCTATGGTGTGAGCTATCAGCGGGAGACACTCCCCGAAGGTCTCTCTTCAGCAATTCTCCAGCGCTTCCTCGAGTTTGTGTACGATCAATTGGCCATTTTGGATGCCGATCGGATAAGGGATCTCCTTGAGGGGGACCTGTGTATTAAGTTGCGTATTCCTAGTCATTTTCAACTTCAAAATGAAATCGGAGTTCGCGGTAAGAACATATTGCTTCAGATATTATCTCTAGGCGGTGTCTTAATTCCACAACAGATATCAAGCATTAGGACATTCCACGAGGATCAGGAATTTGTCTCTTGCAATTTTTCTAGCACAGTTGTAGGGACAGAACATTACTTCAACCATGACAAACGCTACAAACACGATAAGGTAATATCGCTACCAAAGCACACTTTGGCTTATGCATGGGGAATGCGTTACGTTATGGCGCACAGGTGCAACGTTAACCCAGCATCTGATGATGCTGTTAATACTGTAACGAAAATATCTAAATGGCTACGAACGTTACCTGATACTGAAAGGCGACTCGCTCGTCATATCATTCTATCCCCTGGAAGTAATGGTTCCTTCGCCTACCTAAGCGACCCATACTGGGCGTACCAAGTCACTGGCATCACCATTTGCTCTAATGCCTTCACAAGATCTAGTGCAACCGACATGGCCAGTTTTAGGAAACAAATTATCCGTTCCATGGCCATCATAACTGAATCATTACCCAATATCGAAATAATTGCCATTACTCAGATTGTATCAGACGCCGTAAAGGACATACTCTCAGCCCTGTCCTCTCGGCACTCCAAGCCTGAAACGGGTTCTGGTCAAATTGTTGTCCCCAAGCGCTTGGATTCACCTGAATCCAAGCCGACCAAACCGTCCTCATCGCCTAATTCCTGGTGTGAAAGTGCAGAGTCTCTGGTACAGAATTGCGAGGTTCCTGGTACGAAAGTGCAAGGTTCCTGGTACGAAAGTGCAGGGTCTCTGGTACGAAAGTGCAAGGTTCCTGGTACGGAACTGCAAGGTTCCTGGTACGAAAGTGCAGGATCTCTGGTACGGAATTGCACGGTTCCTGGTACGAAAGTGCAGGGTCTCTGGTACGAAAGTGCAAGATTATTTACTGCTAACTTCAACAATATCTGCTTCGAGCATTTACAAGCTGTACCTGAAGTATTTACAGAAGGTACAACCGAAAGCTGGCTGAAGGACCCAACTCCTGACCTCTCAGCCAGCCAGCCGGCTGTCGTGGAAAACTCTGGCAAGGCCAAAAAACTGCTCTCGGCTGAACAGCAGGTTCGCGAGCGAATCGGAGAACCAGCCTGGGAGGCGCTGCGAGCAATTCCGACCCGAGGCGCTTCAGCGATCAGCGCAAGCCAGGTCCTGGCCGCCCTGGAAACAACCCCCCTCCAGCCTGAGGAAATCCGCCTGATGGCCTTGGGCATCAGCCACAGGGCAGGGCAGGGTGGGATGAAGGCAGTTCCGCCGAAGCTAGCCATGGCTTGCCTGCGGGGTACCAGTCCGGCTACGCCCTGGGTTGAAGCTGGGAAGGCCGTACGAACTCCGATTGTCCAGTCTGGGTGTGATTTGGCACCTGAAGTTCAGCCATCGCCGAAAACAATCTGGCAACCATCCGATTGCGATGGCAATGGGGAACACGAGCGGGTCTGGGAGGCCATTAGAACCAATCTTCAAGCTTCTTTGCAGCCCATGGTGTTCGATTCCTTCGTTGCCCGTGTGATTCCCATTTCCTTTACTAACGGGATATTGTCGCTTTCATTCCACGGCCTCGATCTATTTTATTTTGATTTTATCTCTGACGAATTTGATACTGCTGTTTCAGGTGTGAAAAACCAGTTTGGTTTAAAAACGCTAAATTATCAATACATCGGGGGCGAGCGCTCGAATTATTGAACTTGGTGGGCTTTATTGATGCCCCTGAGCCCATTTTTTGGCATCCATTGACCGACAAACCAGTAAAAAGCAAAAAGCAAACGTAATCTCAGAAAGAGAATTCCCGCATGACACATCCTTCTGCCAGCAGGAGGACGCCATGCCGACCATCACTCCGGACATCACTCGCGATCAGAGGCACGATCAAACCGAGGCGCTGAATACCGGGCGGGAGCTGCAAAACGGACGCTCGATTCACGAAGCCATGGCCCAGGCTGGCAACAGTTTTCGCGCTCACGGGGAGCGGGTGCGCCAGGCCCGGGATGCGTTCTCCCAAACCTCGTTCGCTGGGGAAATCGCTTCGCTGGTGGGCAATGCGGCGCGCGTGAACCTTGGGGTTAAGGCGCCTTCGCGGGACGGGACTCTGAAGGAAACAAGCCTCGAGGAATACCGCACCCTCTATGACCTGAACTCCCCAAAGGTTGGGGCTTTGGCCGTTGAATCCGCTTTGGAAAAGGGGCGAATTGAGCCGACAACCGTCCAGAAGGCAGTAGATCTTCCCGCACTGGAGGCGTTCCGGCAGGCGGCACGTCAGGCAATTGAGCCCACCGCCATTGCCGAACTCGGACGACGGCGCAGCGTGCAGGAATTCAAGCGACTGAACGCTGCTGCCCCCGAAGGGGACATCACACCCAGCTTTAGTCCCATGGTCGTCCAGACCCCTGGTGGTGATATGTCCATTGCCGCATTCACGCGTGGGAATGAACGTGCGGTAGTGCTTCCCAGGGGCTTTGAAACGGCTCTCGTCACGAGGTCAGAAGTGACTGTTTTCGAAGACCGAACCATCGGGCGAACTATCCCTCGAGGTGGGCTGTTGGATACCTATCCAACGGCCACCAATGCGGAGAAGGTGGCGATGTTGAAAGACCTTGCCTCCATGGGTTGGATTCCCTTGTCTGCAGAATCCTTGCCCTCTCTGCGCGAGAACATGCCGCCCATGCTGCGGGAGCACGGAGCGCCCACCCTCGGGGCCATGTCGCTGAATCGGTTGGCGGAGGCGATTGGGAACGGCGCCATCAAGGCGGCCATCCAGGGGCCCGCTGCCTACGACCGCTTGCCGGCAGAGGATCAGCCATTCGCTGAGCACTTTGGGCGGGTGAAAGATTCCCTGGAAGTTGCGGGCATCAGGCCCCAGGCGGCCATTGCGGCATTGACACGCATAGAGCGTCCCCTGGTTGCATTGGCGGAATTGAGCCAGGAATTCCATCGAATGACCTCACGCGATGGCGCGCATGCGGATCCCACCTTCGCCATGAAGGAGTTCCTGGTCCAGAAATACGAACTGCCGAAGGCTGATTCACCGGATGCCTTCGACCGCCTCAAGGCATCGCGCTTGGGCCCGAAGAACATCCCACTGGATGACATCACCGCCATCCTCAACACCCGTGACCAGTCAACGATCGAGACATCTACCGAA
Organism: uncultured Solibacteraceae bacterium; assembly: GCA_964589695.1. Lineage (GTDB taxonomy): Bacteria > Acidobacteriota > Holophagae > Holophagales > Holophagaceae > CAZPUI01. The sequence goes on from CAZPUI010000001.1 coordinate 96,418, forward strand.
GGATTTGGCCGAGCCAGGCATCGGTCCACTGCCCAAACGCCCGTGGTTCACAGGTCCGAGTCGATCGATCGGATCCACGAGCGTCTCGCGGATGCGCTTGACCTCTACTTGAAGGACGCCCAGGGACAGAAGATCCCCGTGATGGTGGAGAGAGAGGGCCAGAACGTCCATGAGCAGTGGACGGGTAGTGGGCGGCCACGCTACATGACCGAACTGGATGCCGTCCTGTCTGATAAGTCGGGGTTCCAAGACCTGGTCACCATGAATCGTCTGGCCGCGGATCTCGACGAAGCTTCGAGGGATGCGCGCTTGAACCTGACCACCATCCAGATCCGATTGGCCTATGGGCGTACTGCCCAGGCCGAGAAGCTGCTTCAGGTGGCCAACGCCTACTACAACGAAGGCCAAGACCTGAAGCCGCTTCAGCGCAGCAACTTCGAGCGCGACCTAGCCGAATTGGACCGGGTCCAGCCTGGATTGGGTGAGATGCGCAAGCTCTATGCGGAAGGTCCCATCATGGTGGCCAGCCAGCTCAAGATCGACCCGAAGGAGTTCGAGCGTTCTGCCTTCGCTGCGGCCCGCCTCCTGGAAACCCGCAATGGGAACCCGCTGGCGTCCTTCCCCCTAGGAACCTACTCGGCACCTGCGCATCCCTCGAGCACCCTCGTGGTGATGCCTGACAGCGCTCAGCTTAAGACCTTCACCGCCTTGGTGTTGCGGCGTAGGGCGGATGGTGGGGAACTCGGTACCTTCCAGTTTGATGAGGATCGGCGAGGCATGGACTTCAACGATGCCCTCGCCTACATGCGCGAAAAGAGCCTCGGCAATGCCTATGTGGCGTACTCCGCGAAGCCCGCAAGTGAATTCGTGATCCCCTACAACGACCGAGGTCTCCCCTCCGACGGCGGCGAGAAGCGGATCCGACTGAATGACCGTCAGGCACAGATGGCCCATGCCCTTCGCATGCCGATTATGTCCCGTCTCGATCCGACGCGGGATTTCGAACAACACAAGTTCGCCCTGTTCGGGGTGTCGGTCCAGCACCAGACAGGCGCGGGTGCAGATCTGATTCCTCCTGGGTATTACCGGGCCCTGATGAGTCGGGGAAGCATCGTGCCGAGGTCCTTCGAAATGCTCTACACGGATGAGCAGGACCTTGCCTCTCGGGTCCCGAAGGATCAGATGGTGGAAGCCCTCGTCAAGAAGGGAACCAAACTCTACGAGGCCAGGGCATTCGCGGATGATTTCTACGCCCGACAAGGACGGTACTCGTACCGGGAAGCCAGCTTTTCCGAGGGGTCACGAAGCCACGGCAACGCCCGGGATCGAGCCATCGGTGTCATGCAGGTTGTCGAATCCTACTTGGCCGAAAGGTCCCTCTCGCAGCGCCTACGCAGCATGAGCCCTGGTACAGAAGCCGCTGCTGCTCTGGCCTCTGAATCGGCCACAAACCACGAGCGCATTCTCGACCGCACGGCCCTTCGTCGCGACAACCTCCAGGTCGTCCTGAAAGAAGCGAAAGCGTTCCTGGCAACCAACGAACGGGCGCCCAAAGGCTTCGTGAGTCTCGTGGGTGATGGCGCTGGCCTCAAAAACAACTGGCGGCTGCGCTGGACTTCCGTGGATGCCATGCAGAAGGACCTGGCTGCCATGCAGACCCGGAAGCTCATGACCCACACACCCATCGGCGCCTACATCGACTGACTTGTCCGATGCGCTGGATTTTTCGCAGCCCATAGCCTCGTCCGAAGGGGGGTCTTCCAATGCCTTCACCACAACTCACCCGCGACCATTCCTCACAGCCCGGGTTAGCCGTTGCAGCTTTGTCGGCAGAGCGCCCAGCTCCAGAGCCTTTGCAATCACTTTCCCTGGCCCATGACCACCGCAACCAGCTGCTTAACCAAGTCGGCACCCAGTTCGAGCTTGCTCCCATTGGGTCCCCCCGCCGTGAGCTCTTCGAGCGGGTCATGCGAGAGAACTTGGGCCCTGAGGAGCTGCAAGATGCTGCCAGCGAGCTGCCCTCCATCGATCTCGGACCCAGGCCATCGGGCACGCTGCACGCACTTCACATGTATGCGGCCGAGCGAAAGACCTTCAGCGGCCAGACAAGGTTAGGGGTCTCCTCCGGGCCTGAGTTAGCCGCCGAGCGAACCCGGGGTCAGGGGCCTCTGGCTGTATCCAAAGCGGACCTGGTGGCCACCTCGCGGGCCATTGGGCAAGCCCAAGCCTCGGCTCGCCAGCATAATGCGATGCAGGCAGAGGCTGTGGATGCCTACAAGGGCTCCGTCAACAGCGAGCTGGGGCAGCTTGGGGATTCACTGGCGGATCTCGATCGAAAGGGGCTCAAAGGCACGGAAGAGTTCCAGGGCGCGATGGCCAAGTACCGGCAATTGATGGACCAAGTGATACCCGTCGGGGCAGCCGAGATGGCGGGGGTCAAAGCCGAATCGGTTCGCAATGTGCAGGTTGTCCAGCCTGGGTCCCACCCGCTTGGAGAGGATCAGAGAGCCTTCTCCAGTGATGTGGGCCTGGCCGGTGAGGCACGATCGGCAGGGCTCGGGAATGATGCAACCTATTTCAGGGGCTGGCGTCGAGACCAGGACGTGGTCCTGCGACCGGATGTAGCAGCAGGCGTTGCCCTTTCGGCTGATCCTTTGCACAACCGGGAGTTCCTTGAGGCTGTGCGAAACAACGAGGAGGCTGCGGCCCCGGGGTTCTATGAGTTCCACGCGCGAAGACATCTCGCCGCACTCGATCAGCCGCTTACAGAAGCCCCCAAGCCCACGCCCCGCCAGGAATTCCCTCTGGCCACAAGGGCCACCATGGATCCAACTGTTGCTCAACGCCTTCAGCCCGCAAGCCCGACTCAGGTTGAGCATGTGGAAGCCGAATTCCTGGATCCTTTGAACTCCAGGACGAGTATGCCGCTCGTTTCACCAGCCGGCCTGGCGGTTGAACGCAGGGCGGCAGGTGGTGTGAATCAGCCCGAGGGCCCGGTCGGGTCATTGCCTTCCAACCTGCAGATGGGGCAGGGGGGAATCGCCCGTGGGGAGGATCCCCTCATCGCGACGGGCGATATGGCCGACGCCCGGAAACAGCTCGCGGACCTCGACAAGCTGAAGAAAATGGCACGCAACGAAGTGTTCCTTCGGAACACCCTCGGCCTAGTTTCCCTGGGTGTTGCCGTCGCAAAGACTTCCATCAAGATCACGCGCGATCCACTCGCCAATCCCCTCGAAAGCGCATTCGACCTCACGCAGCAGACTGCGGCCACCGTGGGCGCGGTGTTCCTTGCGCGGAACCAGCTCAAGCATCGGATGGACGGGCTTCAGAAGGAAGCCTTCAAGGCAGTGGAGGACAAGACCCGGCTGAGTGCTGACCGGTACCGGAACGTGGCCACAGGAGTGGCTGCGCAGCTCAAGAGCAGCCCAATCCCGGCGGCCACCTTGCACGAGGTGGAACAACAAGCCATTGCCTACTATGCGGATCCCTACCAGAAGGGCGGGTCCTTGCTGGAGAAGGACTGGAAGCTCTACCAGGCCCAGAACAGCACAGAAATGTACCGGAATTTCTATGCCCAGATGTCCCAGAGCCCAATGAAAGAAGTTCACAAGGCAGCTCAGAACGGGCAAACGCACTTCGAGTTAACCCTCAGGACAAAGGGCCAATACACCCTTGACGACTACCGTGAATTCCTCAATTCAAGCCGGGCAGGTCGGAGTTTTGGCGGAGCCCAGAGCTACATGCACAACCTGGGGCATGCGGTGAACCTAGACCAATCCCATGGCTCTGCGCTCGTACGCCTGGGGGTGGCCGATTCCGTGGCGATGGAACACCTGCAGGAGCACCACCGCATCATGGTGGCTGCAGAGCGAAAGTCATTCATTCAGGCGGCATTGCAGGACCCTTCACGCCAGCAGTTCCTCCGGCAGGCCATCACCGACCGAATGCAGTCGATGGAGGATCCTTCTGGCGCTAGGGACCCCCAGGGCCGGCCCATCTACAGGATTCCATCTCTCTCGCCCGAAGGCATGACCCGCGTGACCCAGGACCAAGTTATTGATTCACTGCGAGGGAAATGGAGGGCGGAAGCAGCTTTGCAGCAGGCCTGGATCAAGTTGGCTGATGGAGACCCCATTCAAGCCCTGTCTATTCAGAAACAGGCACTGTCACCAAGCGCCATTCTATCGAGCATTTATCGTGAGTCGGGGGGGCATTCCACCGTCAGCGCCAAGGTGGCAGATGAGCTCAGGTCCTCCACCAGCGCGGATGTGCACCCGAAAGGATTTGCCATGACTGGCCCCGCCCAGCCAGTGGGTGTGGCCGATTTTGGAGGGGGAAGCTACATGGCCCTGATGGGTGGCTACGACCCCAGAGATGGCTACGCCTCCGAGGTCAAGCTCCACATGCTGAAACAGGCTCCCGGGAGCGATGAGCTCAACCGTGTCGCGACGGTGACACTGAACCGGGATGACCTGATGCGTGGCGCAACCAACGCCAATCTGATCAAGAAGGTTCAGGACAAGTTGGTCAAGCAGATCGAACAAGGGGTTCAGTCAGGGCAGATCTCTCTTGGCCCAGGTCAAACCCCGGCGAGTATCGTCCGCACCCAGTTCGGCTACCTGGACAACCAGGCTGTTGGCCGTAACCTCGCTGAGAGTCTGCGAATGGCAAGACTTGAAAACGGTTTGGAACAGATGCGACGTAGCCCCGCCATGACCTTGTTCCAGTGGCCAGAAAAGGGTGCTGAGCTCACGCGATTGCCCAGGCTAGAAGACCGCCTGAGGGACAATTGGGACCTGGCCATGCGAGAGTCCTCGTCCATCATGCGGGATGGTTGGGTAGCGAACCGGGGCGAAGGGCCGGTGGACAAGCTGGCGAAGGGGGCTGGGTTCGTGTCGAGGACGATCTATGCAGGCTTCGGTGGCCAGTCAGGGGTGAGAACAAGTGCTGAGGAGGCCTATCGTGACTTCGGCCATGGGGCTGGTTCTCAAGCACTTCCGCGGGTCCAGACTAAGCTGGCTGGCTTGCAAATTTAAGGTCGAATCAAGAAAAAATCGGCATATGGATGGGTGTCTGAGAAGTGATTTAGGCTCTGAAAGGTCGCTGCATCCTTTGGAATGCTACATTGTGATTACATGACCCCCCCATTTCGAACGATTCCTGCCGGTTGGACCTGGTCCAAGCGTTTGCGAATCATTCGCATGCTCCCCTTTGTCATCGGTGCCCATTTCCACGGGGCAGTAGGTCTGTTCGATGACCTTGAGTGTGCTAGTTTCTCTTCAATTGATTATATTTTCGCGATGCCGTTCATCCTTGTCGGCAAAATTATAAAAGGGGTGCTTGTACTGCTTTGGAAAATGCTGCGGAGGGTGTTCCCATGACACTTTCCCTGGCTGGCCTCATTGTAGTTCCTGTATTGATTTTCATCGTTAAAGCGTGGCAGGAGAACGTTGAAGAAAAGGGTCCTGTTCAGTTAATACTTGGAATTTACGCACTTGTGATCGCCCATGAAATGGTTGGGCTCAGTGTTAGATACTTGAAATTGGATGGATGGATTGTCCCATTAACATATTTAGCTGGGTACATTGAATTCACCGCAATGGCAGTGGCGATGTTTGGAGGGCCTAACTCCTGGGAGGAAGATACAAGAGGAAGCCGAGGTATGACACTCGACTACATGAATGTTCGCCCCACAGCAATCCGTGTTTTGATGAGCTACTTTGATGATTTAAAAGGATGCGGTTATGCCAATATTCCATATTGGAAAGAGTATTCGTGGTTCGATTTGATTTCCATGGCCGCAAGGGATAATGGGATTAGTCCACAACGATATGACTTTGTTGGGATCGATAAAATTCCTTATTCGTCAAAATTTGATGTTGTAAAGATTACACTTACAACTCTGGCTATAGTGCTTTCCTCTCGCCTTTCAGTACTGATGCGGAGGTTTATTTGGGGCATTCCGGCTCTCTGGTTGCTCTACGTCGTGGGACATGGCTTGGTCAAATCCGGCGGTATTGACCTGCGCGGCGTGTCCGAAATAGATCCGACGGCTTCCCCGATCATTTTCTTCCTGTTCGCCATGGCTCTGTTTGTCCTGCCGCGATGGGCTCGTAGCAGAAGTGCACTTGGCGCGGATAAGTTGTGGCGCATGCCTTTCTACCTTTCGACTCTGGGTTGGCTGTTTCTTGCCGCCTGTGTGTTCCTCGGCATTCCAGACCTGGAACGGCTCACCGCCACCATGCGGGTTGTTGGCCTTCTCTGGGTAGGGTCCTGTGGCGTCTTCTTCTGCGTGATCTTTGGACCACTGATTGCAGTGCGTGAGCAGAAGACTGAGGAATTCCTTCGCGCCGTCCAGAGGCTGGCGGAACACGGATCCATCACCGCAGTTTTTCGAGCTGGGGTGCTGGTCCTCGGTTTCTGGATGGCTGTGGAGCCCGACTACTTCTCGCAGCGGCTGTTCGCAACCGGGAATGACTTGCGTGCGGCTTTGGCCCAGGAACGGAAGGCGAAGCAACAACCGCCGCCCAAACTTACGAAGCCCAGCGAGAAGAAGCGGAAGCCAAAGCCGCAGTCTGGAGACACCGTTTGACGACGCGATAAGGTGCTTTCAAGCCTCCGCCGGTCCCAAAATTTGGCATCAGCACCCAGAAAAGTGTTTGGATCCTAATTGCTGCATCGATAGGGCATTACGGAAATCCCGCATCGCCTACCTTGAAGCCACGAGCTCGGCTCGAGCTGAAAGGAGCGAAAAGTGGCGAAACCCGCATCCCCATCCCACAGCGGTCCGGAGCATCCTGCTCCAGCCCCTGCATCCCCAAACCAGTCCACCCCTTCCGGGCAGGCCCCCACACCAAGAGAGGTTGCCGATTCCGGCCAGGGCTACAGCCGACGCGTCTCCGTGGATCCCGATCTCGACGATCCGGGCGCAAAGGCACCTACCAAGCTGAACCAGGTTCAGTTCGATGGGCTTGTGGAGAACCGCGACGCCATCAAGGCGATGATCGACAGTGGAAGCATCCAGCCAAAGGGCAAAGCCGTCTTCCAGTACATCGAGAGTGGTGATCCCAGCAGTCTGAGCCCTGCCCAGGCTGACTTCCTGCTCGGCAAGGTGAAGAACCCTGCGCCACCCCCCGCCCATGACCATTCTCCGGAACCGCCCATGGATCCCGAGGATGCTCCCTCGCCTTCGGGCCCGGCCGACAAGACGCCCCGAAGCGAGTGGCCACTCACGCCCGATCAGGTCAATCTCGTCGAGAAGACGGTCCAGGTGGAAGGTGTACCCGAGCGGCTCCACCAGTGGGAGGGGGCAGGGTATCTCAACCACCCACCCGCGACTGGTGGGGCTGAGGTGCGCGGTCAGTTTGACGAGGCCATGGCTGCTCGGCAGAGCGTGTATGTGGGGAACAAGGCTGCCGACCTGCTCAACAACTGGGACAATGCTCCCGAGAAACCCCAGAACGCTCCCGCGAACTGGGCCCCGAAGGCACCCACCGTCGGCGAAGCAGCCATCGCAGAGATGTCGCCACGGATTGCCAAGATGGACCGGCTCCCTGAACAAGTTGCGGCTGTCATCAGTGCACCTGAGGTCATTGCCCAGGGTGAAGCCAATCGCCGCGCCCTCGTGAGCTTAGAGATCTACGAGAAGGGCCGCAATGCAAACAATCCGAATGTGAAACCCGAGGACAAGGCAGGGAACTTCTGGGACAAGGCCCCGCAGATTTCCGACGCCGCCAAGTTTGCAAGTGCACGCGTCAATGCCGGACACGACGCATCCCCAGAGGCGGTGGCCGGGTACCTGGTCCAGGCCATGCGTGCTGGAACCCAGCGACAGCTCGGCCAGATGGCAACTGCCGAAGGCGTGGACAAATTCCGGCAAAGCGAAATCTACTCGCAGAAGTGGGAGCCGAGGTCTTCCAGTGGCAACGGCGGAGGCCAGCGGAACTGGGGCAGCCAGAAACCGTACAACGAGGCGGATCCGGCAGGTCCAAAGGTTCAGCAGGAAGCTGCTGCGATGGTTCATGAGAAGCAGTACGAGAACAATCCGAACCTGACCATGGGCCTGATCAGAAAGCTCGGCCTGATGCGTGAAGGGGTCACCGGGATCATGATCACCAAGGGCGATACCGCTCAGCTCCGCAAAGCTGGGCTCATCGAGGCGCGGAACGAACAGCCTGTTGGCTGATTGATCGATTGCCGGGCTCCTACGGGGGCCCGGCCCTTGTTCGGGTGGTCGCATGCCTACTCCCTCTCGCTACCAGGATCCGATTCAGGAAACGCCAGACAGGTCGTCCTTGCGTGCTCAGCCAGTCCTTTCAGGCCAGGTCCAGCGATCAGGTGTACGCGTCGTTGCCATCGACCCGACCCTGGATAGTGCCTTCGATGACGTGCCGCTAGTTCAAGGCACCCCGTCTAGAGGTCGCGAGGAAGGTCTTACCGGGAGGAAGCCAACACCCGCGTTGGTCAAGGTTCTGCCGGGTAGAGCCGAAATCGATGCCCTTCTGCTGGAAGTGGAGGCAGTAGGGGCGCCTCCGGTTCCACAAGCCGGGCCCGTGGCCCTGCATGCCCCAGTTCGCGCGAACCTGCCGACTTTCGGGACCCGGGACATTTCGCTCCAGGAGCGGTTTGCTCTGGACAGCCCCGAAGCCGCCGCCGTTCTCTCGGCCTTTCCTACCACGCCCTTGGGTGGCGATAGCAGCATGACCCATCTGGAGCTTCGTACGCTGTTCTTCAATGCGGAACGCTCCATGGCTGAGGTAACGCCGGGGGATATCGGGAGGCCAGAAGGTTCCTCGCCCGCCACGAAGCCACCAGAATCCATGCGCGATGCAGCGGATGCGATCGTTGCAGAACTGAAAGCGAAGGGCCTGGTCAAGGAAACGAGTGGGGCCGACCTGAAGACCCTCGAGGCCCTCGACCAAACCATCCGAACGAACTTCTGGGGCGCACAGCAGCTGCTTTTCAAGGCCCCGAAGGTGAGCTACGAGCTTACCCCTGCTGGTCAGGACGCGTCCCTGGCCATCCGGACTTGGTCTGGAGTCGGGGACGTCCGTGGCGCGAACGGCAAGTTCATTGACATTGCCGGGCGAGACCAGGATCCCGGCATTGCAGCCAGAGCAGCGTTGGCGGCCACGGTGGCGCGAATGGAAGCCCTGCTGAACCGGCAGGAGGCCGGTCTGATGAAGGGCGGCGAAGTCGGTCGTCACCTGGTCGCGGAAACGCTCGCTGTGCGTGACCTTGCCATACTCGGCACCGCCCAGAAGGATTTGCTTGCCGGCCGACTCGATGAGGTGCTCGAGGCGACCGCGGTGAGTGCCGTGCAAAGCATCACCCTCGACGGGCACCTCGTTGCCGGTTCCATGCCGGTACGTGCCGCAGAAGTGAAGGATGTCCTGCTGCTCACCCGGGATGCCATGCGGGTCGATCCGACCTTGGCCCGGGACGAATTCCTGCGGGATCGTCTGGAGAAGACAGCCGCGGGGTTCCAGGCACTGCAGATGGTGGCCACCCTTCAGGCAAGACCATCCCTGAGGGCAGGCGACTTGGAACCCGATCGCGAAGTGCAAAACCAAATGACCTACCAGCTTGGTGGCAGGCCAGACAGCCTGGTGAACTGGGGCGCGGCCGAGAAGTCGGCCGCGGAACTGGTGCTGGCCTGGCAGGAACTGAACGGGCGGCAGACGGCATAAAGGCGGCGCACTAACGGGATGGTCCATAAAAATCCCTGCAGAACGCAGCGGAAAATCCGCGAACCTCACGATGGGGTCCAGGAGGGGACACCCATGGAAGCACTTCTGCGCCACCTGCCCGACAACATGCACGGCTTGCGTGCTGTGCTCACCTCTGATCTGCACGACGGGAAATCCACCCTTGTGAGGGTGCTGGACGGCGTTCGTACGGGTCAGTTCCAGCGAAGCATGGTCTTTGTGAACAGCAGTCAGGGTGATTTGAACGCCCTGCGGAAGCTGGGGATCATCAGTGCCCTTGCCGTGATCCTCGAGAGCAGGGGCATCCACTACTCCCTAGATGCGCAGGCTCAGGACTTCGCCCTCTTCTCGACAGCTGACACCCTGCTGATCAGACGGTGCTTGAATGCATTCACCCGATCAGCCCTGCCGATCATTCTCCAGGCCTGCCGCATCGAGGATCGTCTTCGTGAGGATGGCCGACTTGCCGAGGATTGGCAGCTGGGCCTGCAGCTCATGGTGGCCATCGGCCTACGGGCGATGGAGTGGTACGAGGACGTGGCGGATTCCATCGCCAGTCAGGAACTGGCTGAGGACACACCCCCCATCGATTCGGCCCAGCTCGGAAACTTCCTGGAGGGGACGATCCTCGAGGCCTACGCACGAATCGATTCCGACCTTCACACAGGGATGTGCTCATTCCCAGAGGCGTCGAACCGTCTTGCTCAATCCCTTGGAGCCCCGAAGCTCTATGCCGTCTAGGGGGAAGTTACTCAGCCTTGTGCTAGCCCTGATCTCGCTCTCGGAGGCCTGGGGTGGGGTTCGAATCAGCCGAACCCCGGAGGGGAAGCTCGTCTACCGCAGGGACCCCAAGGACCGGGCCTTCAACACCCGGGGCATTGGTACCCCGCCACGAGGCATGGATCCCTTTTTCTGGTACGTCTACGACCCCTACATCCAGGAGTTCGCGGAGGAGGAAGGGGTGGATCCCGTGCTCGTCAAAGCGGTGATCTACGCCGAGTCGCGGTTCCAATGGAAGGCGACCAGCCCGAGGAACGCCCGAGGCCTCATGCAGCTCATCGACGCGACAGGGCGACGGTTCGGGGCAGGGGAGAATCCCTATGACCCCATCGCCAACATTCGGGGCGGGGTGCGATACCTCGCCTACTTGCAGACTCGCTTCAGCGGGAACCTGTTCAAAATCGTGGCGGCATACAACGCGGGCGAGCGCGCCGTGGAGAAACACGGTGGCGTGCCGCCCTACAAGGAAACCCAGGCCTATGTCCCGGCTGTGCTTGCTGTCTGGGACCAAATTCATTTGGGAGGTTGACGATGTACGCATTGCTCCTAGCAGCCCTTCTAGAAAACCCACAGGCGAATCCACCCTCGCCAAAGGCTGCTGTGACTCCTCCAATTGAGGCCAGAGGGGCGGAGTACCGCGATCCGTCTGTGACGTTTTTGATGGTCCCCATCCGAAAGCGGACCGCCCAGGCCAAGGCGAATCCGAATGACCCCCGCAGCGTGGCCTATTACAAGCGAGTGTGGGTCTGGCCACCGTCAGGTGGCACACCAGGTGGTGAGGCGAGACCCGCCAGGAGCAGTGAAGGCACTGTGCGCGTTGCAGCACCTGAGGACTCCAGAATGGGCGAGAACCGGGTCTTCTTTGCCACTTCCAGTGCCGAAGTCCTCAACTCCGATCTGGCGGCCATCAGTATCCCACCGGGGACCAAGGTTGCCGTGGTCGGGTTTGCCGACCGTCGTGGAACGAAGGCCTTCAACCAGGTGCTTTCCGAGCGGCGAGCGAAAACCGTGGCCGCCAAGTTGTCGAAAAACCTGGGAGTGCAGGAGGATCGGGTCAGCATCCAGGGTGCTGGCGTGGATGAGCAGGCCCCCCAGGGGGACCATCCCGAGGCGAGACGCGTTGAAATCCGCCTCGTGCCTTCGGTGCCACCTGCAGTCCCTTCTCAGACGACCAAAGCAGTGGGTCAGATCGCGGATGCTCCAGCTGAAAACCAGCCCGAGCAGCTCAGGGCCGCGAAGGAGAAGAAGTGATGGCCATCGCCAACCGTATTTTCGCAGGCACGCGCAACCGACTCATGCGCGAGGCCCAGGCTTGGATTCCCCCCAAAGGGGAGCATGCGAAACGCGTCAATCTCCTCGAGAGCTGCTACCTGCTGGGCGTGTTCATGCTGATGATGCTTGGCATGTCCATCGCCAAGGGAATGGGCATTGCCCTCATCCTCGTCATGGGGTTGAGCGTCTTCGCGATGAGCAAGGGCATCCGTGATGTGGCCAAGCACCAGATCTATCAGGCTGTCGCATCCAAGCTGGGCTGGCCCACCTGGGAGGAGGGTATCCGGCAGGATGAAGCTGCTCTCGCCAAGAAGGAGGCTCCGGCGGCACAGGTTTCCGGAACCGAGGCCACGGACCCATCTCCCTCGACACAGGCACTAACCCTCTGGGCCGACCTTGAGCCGTCACTTCGGAAAGAGCGGGCTGTGCCCATGGTTGCCTTCCTCCTCAAGTGCGCCGACTTCCCTGAGCTCGGGCTCCTGAAGGCCATGGGCAAGGATCAGGATCTGGAGGCCGCCGAAGTGACGCTGGCCACCATCGCAAGGCGAAACGGCTTAAACCTCGCCACAGCCCAGGAGGTCCCGGCATGAGCTCCGCCCACAGCGCACGCGTCAAGAATTCCAGGGCAGCTCGTGTTCTCAGGACTTCCCAGGACGACCTGGCAGCTGCAGGTACTCCGACCCTCATTGGAGTCGGGAAGGTCGTTGCCCTCCATCCCTGGGGCCCCGGATTGGAGATCCATCTGGCCGTGGGGGAGGCGCGGGTCCTCCTGCGCTCGACTCGGGAACTTGCCCATCTGGAAGCGACCTACCCAGATGGCAGTAGTCCTGAGCTTGATCGAAGGATGCTCTTCCGGGCCCGCCCGATTGCGGTTCGGGATGGGGCCATCGAGGTCGGTTCCCTTTTCAACGAAGGCGAACCGCCTCAGATCGCGGACACCATGACCCTGGTATTCGAGGAGTGGACTGATGACGGCCGGGCCCACAGTGGTCGGCTCACCCTCACCCCTACAACGATCGTTCCTGGCACCGAGAAAGCACGAATCACGGGCATTCACGAGGACAGGCTGCGCCTGGCCGCACTTCCACAATTTAACTGAGGCCCCCATGGCGAAATTCGCACTCCTTCTCTCCATCGTTTCTGTGCTCACCTTCTCCGCCTGTGGAGGTGGAGGCGGGGGGAGTACCAGCGCACCTGGCCCCGGGCCCTCTGCCACCATCACAGTGACGATCACCCCGCCTGCTGCTTCGCTCCTGGTTGGGGAAACCAGGCAGTTCTCGGCCAGCATCACCGGCAGTTCGAACCAGGGCGTGACCTGGACGGTGGATCCAGCAACCGCGGGCCTCATCGATGGCACCGGACGTTTTGTGGCGGGTAGCCAGGAAGCCGCCTGCCGCGTGGTTGCCACCAGCCAAGCGGATACCTCGAAATCAGCTTTCGCTCCCGTGGTCATCACCAAGCCGGAGGAAGTCACGGTCACGGTTGCGCCGGCCAGCGTGGCTCTCGAAGTCGGGAAGACGGCCCAGTTCACCTCCACGGTGACAGGTGCTGGAAGCAGTACCGTGACCTGGACAGTCGAACCTTCCACTGCCGGAGCGGTGGACGCCGCAGGTCGATTCACCGCGGGTGACCGTGTTGCCAATTGCTTCGTCCGTGCCACCAGCCAAGCGAAGCCGACCTTCTCGGGCACGGCCTTGGTGACCATCACGCCGAACACGACTGGTGGACTCGCGAACATCAGCATTGAACCTGGCGGCGCCTTGCTCACGGCGGGTGGCAGGTTGGACCTGAAGGCGACCCTGGTTGGACTGACCCAGACGGGCGTCAATTGGACATCCAACGGAGGAACCATCACCGCGGATGCCTCCGATCCCCGCAAAGCGGCCTTCAGTGCTCCAAACGCCCTCGGTCCTGTGAAGATCACCGCCACCAGCCAGGCTGACGCTCTGGTTGCGACGAGCATGTGGGTTGAGGTGGTGGCCACCAGGACGACCTCCACGATCTCTACCCTAAAGCTTGACCAGAGCGAGCAGCTGATGGCGGCCAGGGACTTCGTGGCGCCGAACTGGATGTACATCGGCACCTTCACCAAGGGCAGCTCGTCCACCGGCAGCTACACCGACTTCAACGGTCGTGTGAGCCTTGTCTCCCCAGTGCCGCTGGCCTTCGGCTTCACGATGTACACACCATCCACCTCTCTGAATTTGGCGGATCCCCCGCACATCGGAACTCACTACATCAGCTTCGCTCCGCCCAAGCCTCTGCCGCCCGGGAAGTACGTGTTCAGGTTTGTGAGCCTCGAGGATCCAACCAAGTTCGCGGACTTGGTAATGACCCTGATCTAGTGTTGGGAATTTTTCCTGACGGCCCTGGGCTGCCCAGGGCCGTTTCTTTTTCGCTCTGAAATTCCGCAGCACTCAGCATGTCTTTCAGGGGGGATGCATGCCTGCCGGAGTTGATGCACTGCAGGGCCAAGATTCGTGGGAAGCGAGGTGCTGGGAGCGGCTGGTAGCATTCGTACGCCGAACCAACCTCGGCAGTCGGGCCTGGAGGTGGTGCCTTCTTTCGGCAGGCGTGCTACTTGCTCTGCAGGCCGCCGGGCAGGGGGCTGGTGGTTGGCTGATACCTGTTGGGTATGCCCTGATGGTTGCCGCAGGTGTACTCAGGGTTTCAAGGGTGCTCCTCGTTCTTGGACTCCTCCTCCCCGCGGCCAAGTACTTCTTGTTTCTGATGCCGATCCTCAAGGTCGTTGGCGGGATCACCACCGGTAGGGCTGTCCTTGGATGGCTGGGTTGTGCTGCCTGGGATGGGAGCCCCCTGGTTCTGGCGGTTCTGCTTGGCCTGTTCGCAGCGCAACGGCGCATGAGGGATTGGGCCCTGCTCACCCTGACGGCTGGTGTGTTCGTCTTCGCCAGCGTCTGGATGCTCAGGCCCTATGGATGGGATCCCGGGGCACTGCTCTTCCAGGAGCTTCCAGGTTTGGTGTGGGCATTCGGGGTGGATCTGACCTTCGGGTTGCTGCTTGGGTGGTTCCTTGTGGTGATGCGGGCCGTTGTGCAGAGAGTCCCTGTCCGGCGGCAACTGGCTTGGCTGGCCGGCACCACCCTTGTGCTTGTCCTGACTGCGTTTGGTCAGAGGTCCTGGGACGGGCGATGCCATCCCATGGCACGGCCCACCGAAAGGCACAGTGTTGCCGCTGTTCAGTCCGCACTGCCTCCCTTCACCGCAGGGTTCCAGACCCAGTTCGACCGGGCCCTCTACCCCATGGTTCTTTTCAGTGGGATGGGGCCAGATCTGGTGATCATGGCCGAGAACGTGATTCAGGCCTCGCCCTACGTCGATCCAAAGACGCCGGTCGCCACGATGCAACGCCACGTATCCGCCATGGGCTTGGGAATAGCCATTCCGTACAGCCAGGCCGCCTTTGGCGTGCGTGACCTGACAACCTCCCGTGTCTATTTCACAGATCTGGAGCAGAACCGGCCTGTGACCAGGTGGAAGGATCTCGAACGGCGGGTCCCCGGCATTGACTACCCTCTGGGCAAACTGCAGAAACTCTTCCCGACGGCGTATGAAGTGCCGCGGATCCAGCAAGCCCAGAGCACGCCCCTCATGACCCTCTGGACGCGCACGGAGGAGGGGAATGCCCAGAAACCCATCAGCAAGGCGCTGATCCTGATGGGAGGGGAAATTCGCGATGGTTCCCTGGTGCGGAAGGTCCTTCGTGACAAAGCCATCACCACGGCTCTCCATTCGCACATCGGCGGATGGCTCGGCGGCTTCGAAGTCACAGGCGCAGGCGTCCAGGCCAGGGCCAGACTCTTCGAATTGGGGCTGATCGGCTACCGTGTCGGCCAGGCTTCTGGGACGGAACTGTTTGTCCCCTGGACGAACATCGAAGCAGCTCCCCAAACGGCGCATTTCGGCGCAGGCAATCTACGCTTCCAGGCGGAGATACCACTGACCCGCATTGACACGGGTTTTGTGGCCTTCGGTTGGGTGCTGTCCCTCTATCTGTTTCCAGCGGGGGCCATCCTGATTGCCCTGCTGGCTTTGCTCCCGAAAACACGGCCTCTGGTCATGGAGAATATTGTATGAGTAATGTTTCCAACGTTTCGATGCTCAATACCTGCCAGATGGCTGAAGTGCTTTCGCGGATCCTTTTGATGCAGGCCTCACACTTTGATCTCGGCAGCATCCAGTCCCGCCTGTTGATCGATATGGGGCTGGAGTTCACCTGCGAGCAAATCGCAGTTATGGCCTATAGCGTCGGGTGTCGGCGATCCAACCGGGGAAGGGCGCTGGAATACCTGATCCGTCAGGGATTCACCGGCCAGGACATCGATGAGATTCAAGAACTGGTCGAGGAGAGGAGCCCGGTCTTCGCCGGAATATGGCTAGCCTGGTGTGCAAACCAGCGAAACATCCACTTCCAGGAACTGCCACCTCAAACCTTCGGGAAGCTGAATTCATCAATCAATTCGGGCCTGCGCCTTGGGCGAGAAGTTCCGAAGGGCGCCCGAGTTGATCAACTCCTGAAAAGCAACCTGCGCTTGCTCGAACTGCTTCGGGTGGCCGGAATCACCCTCGCCGAACTCATTGCCTTCGTTGCAGGACGCGGGCTGACGAAGGAGGAGGCGCGACTCGTGGCAATTCGTGACAGGAACACGCACATGCGGAAGTCCTGGCGCATGCCGCGTGTCCTCTCATCTGAGACGGCAAAGGTGTCCTGAAGCTCCGCAAGGCTCTCCTGGGGGTGATCCTCTGGAGACTGGGAAATGGACAACCAGGCACACGAGCTGGCGGTGCTTATCCGCGCTGTCATCGACGCAAATCAGACCCGGATGGAAGGGGTCAGGGAGCTTCGGACAAGAGGTCTTGGAGCGGGAGAAATCCTCAAGGTGCTTGCACCAGGAACACGCCACCGGGAGATCGTCCACCTGGCGGCTGATGTGGCGGAGGTGTTCGGGGCGGTGGAAATCGGCCTGCGAGCGTGTGCCCTTGGAGAACAGCTGGGGGTGGCTGATTCCCGGTTCATTGCGGGGTTGGTGCTGGTGGGATGTGCATGCAGGGTCGGGAACCGGGGCCAGGCGGAGCGGCTCTTTGGGAGCAACGGACTGAAGCACGTCGCCGGGCTCAAGCAGCTCTTCCGCCCCACAAAGAACGTCCAGGCCCACCACCTAGTGGCAGCCTTCACTTGCTTCGCGGAAACACCGCAGCACAATGCAGGCCTGGCCCTTGGTGCCCTTGTAAGGGCCGTGCGTGGAGATCCAGGTGAGCGGGCCTCGATGAAGGTGCTCGCTCGAGCAGCCAGAGAATTTCAGGCCTCCTGAAGCGGCTCCTGGCTTTGGTTCGTTTTCTCCATCCCACAGTTCGGGCACGTCTGCTCAGCCTGGATGGCACTGAACGGTTTGCCGATCGCTGCGAATAGCACCCGCAACTCCATGACGGCCGGGTGCTCCGGTTCGATGGATTTACTGATCATGGCGCCTCCCGAAGTAAACCGTTGTCTGTACACAGATTTTTCGAATCACTTATTTGAAGGGTTCCTTCTGAACACACTACCAAGAATGACTCTGGTCTGTGCCCTGCCAGTGCTTCATAGAGCTTCGCGAGAGTTTGGTGCCGCGTGATGATTTTGGACAAGGATCTGGAATTCCTTGGGCCAACCGAACCGATACCCGTTTCGATGAATTGGGTTCGTGTCTCCTCGTCAAGCAGGGAAGCCTTCAAGGCTGCATTCCAGAGGACACGGCCGGACCGCACCATGTCAAAGAGCGAAGGGTGGATGTTGCGCCAAATCATCCTTCGCGCTAGGAGAATGGCCTGGTTGTGCAGGACCTCGGCTGTGTCTTTCACATGGGCAAGCATCAGCTTCTTCAGCTCTAGCGCGTACTCCGCGCAGACATGCTTGGTGAGCTTTCCATTGGTCCAGGGTAGCGCTCCCCACTCGTCTGACAGCACCTGCGCCCCGGATGCCGCCGCCAGAAACCAGTCGTTTCGCCTGTGATCGATGGCAGCCAAGGTAGGTCTCGTATCCAGAATGGCCTTTAGATCTCTGGGGCTGGCCCTAGAACGCCGGGGGTTGAGGTCTGCTAGGGATAGTCGCTTGTTGATGTAGCGGTCAACTCCTTGGACGCACCTGGGCTCCCAAGCGAGGCGGGGCGGCACAGGCGGAATCGCTGAAGGTTGCGACAGTTCCACCACGAGGACGCCTTCCGAATCGAGTCTCCAGGCAACGTCATGCAGTCCAACGCCGAGCCTGCGATTGATCAGGTCTTCCAGGCGGTGTGAGCCTTTCAGGATCAACCTTGTTGGCGCTACTGGGGCCTCATCAACCTCGACGATTTCCAGAGGCTCGAGCCCATCGATTCCATGGGTCTCGAACATCTCCGCGAGGTGTGCCTGACCCTGCTCATCGAGGCGTCCTACCTTCTCCCAAGCAGTCTTGAAGGAGACCTTCCCGGTTCGGATCAAGCCAATCCAAGGGGCGATCAATCCTCCCCACAGCATCTGTGCTTGGAGCTCTTCCCGGCGGGCGATCAGGTTCTCGAAAGTAACAGGTTCGACTCCCCGGATCGTCTCCTCAAGGCGCCGAATGGCATCGGGCAGCAACTGTTCTGGAATGGCTTGGTTGGGATGGACCGAAAACAACTGCCCGAGCTCTTCCACCATGCGCTTCAAGAGCCAGATGGTGATGTCCTTATGCTTCGATTCACTGATGTGACCAGCTGCCTCCATCAGTGCCTGGGACGGGATACCGAGTCCGGCCGAAAACCCGATACTTTGCGCGAAACGATACGTATTCAGGGACATTTGGACCCAGTAATCGTCGATGGCAAATTCCTCGAAGAGCGGGGCGGCCAGCTCAAAGTCGTTCGGTTCCGCAAGAAGGCGTCCGAGCTGGTAAGGGTCGGATGCTGCTCTGGACAGACGCAGCCACATGGCTGGAAGCACTTGCAGGCGAACAGCTGCCCCTGAGGCGACCGTAGCCGAGAAGATGTCCACATCTTCAGAAACAAGGAGGAGGTGCATCCCTTCGCGGCTCTGGGCCCAACCGGGGATTGGGTGGACACCTCCGAGGCTGTCCGCCTGCCCGCCCATTGGAATCGACACCACTCGGTACAACCTCTCGGGGTCGGGTTCTGCATCGTTGTCGGGGGAAGCGTTAAGGCCAGGATGCGTCGAGTGGAGGCCGATCGAGGTTCTGGCCGCACGGCTCGACATTGTCAGGAACACAGGCCCATCGGGCGCTTGCGGCATGCGCGACCTTGTTCCCATTGGGGTCCTCCTGGGAACAAGCATGAGGCGAGCGGATTTTCCGCCGCAAAAATTGCGCACCAGGGAGGTGGAATGTCCTGAAAAGCTCTAAAGCTCTATTGGAATAGCCCGGCAATGATCTCGGGCTTCAGGACCATCAGCATCCCCAGGGCGTAGATCGCCAGTCCGATGCACAGCTGGGTGATAGGGGAAAAGCGGCCCAGCAGAGCATGCTGCCGCTTCCGGAATGCCGCGAGGAATTGCTGGATGAACGCCATGGGCTCTCCGCCTGGTCCTCTCCAATGGAAACACCTGCGGGAAAAAAGTGGTCGAGCTTTCTGCGGTGTGCACCTCTTGTTGGCTTTCCCGCGGCTTTCTCGTGGCTGAAAATCCGCCAGCTTCAGACTTATCGGTGGGAGGAAAGCCATGCGTCTGCTCGTTGCCGAAAAACCGTCGATGGCCCGGGAAATCGCGAAAGCGCTGGGAGTTCGCGGCGCAGGGAATGGGCGGATCGAAGACCCAGGGAAGGGGCTCCTTATCACTTGGGCCGTTGGCCACCTGGTGGAGCTCGTGGACCCGGAGACCTACGACAAGGCTTGGGGAGAGTGGTCCTGGGCGACCCTGCCCATGTTGCCTCCGGTCTTCCAGACACGCCCGGTGAAGACGGCCATGGACCAGTGGAAGATCGTCAAAGATCTCCTTCAGCGCAAAGACCTGACCGATGTTGTCTGTGCAACGGACGCTGGTCGCGAAGGCCAACTCATTTTCGACTACATCTACCAACTTAGCGGGTGCCGAAAGCCGATCCTCCGCCTTTGGACCTCCAGTCTCACCGAGGCAGCAATCCGAGAAGCATACGGTGGCCTGAAGCCGTGGTCGGCGTACCAAGGACTCACTGACTCTGCTCGCTGCAGGTCAGAAGCCGATTGGCTGGTTGGGCTCAACGGGACCCGGGCACTCACCCTCCACGCCCGATCGAACGGCAGGACGGAAAAGGGGGCCTGGAATGTGGGAAGGGTGACCACGCCGACCCTATCGATGCTGGTCGAACGTGAAATCGAAATCAGGGACTTTGTTCCCAAGGCCTACTTCACCGTGGATGCCGTATTCGGCCATCCGCATTGCGACTATCCGGGGAAATGGTTCAAAGGGGAAACCACTTCCTTTCCCAGCCAGCAGGAGGCCAATGCACTTCTGGTCAAGCTCCATGGACATCAGGCGCGTATCGCAAAGGCGGACACCAAGGAGGAGAGGCGGCCTCCAGAGCAGTTCTACGACCTGACCGCCTTGCAGTGCGAAGCCAACAACCGCTTCAAATTCTCGGCCGAAAAAACGTTGGAACTGGCCCAAGCACTGTACGAAAGGAAGCTGCTGTCGTATCCACGCACCGCAAGCAGACACCTGACTCAGCAGGATGCCCAGAAGATCCCCGCCTGGTTGCAAGGTCTCGGCCGTTTGGCGGCCTACGCCCCGCACGTGCGCCAGATCAAGGACACCCCCCTTGGGAAGCGCCACGTCGACGACACCAAGGTGGACGACCACTCTGCCCTTGTTCCGACTGAGGAACTGGTGACCCTCACGGACCCGGAAGCGACGGTTTCAGCTCTGCCAGAAG
This sequence comes from uncultured Solibacteraceae bacterium, assembly GCA_964589695.1. Classification (GTDB taxonomy): domain Bacteria; phylum Acidobacteriota; class Holophagae; order Holophagales; family Holophagaceae; genus CAZPUI01. The sequence continues at coordinate 117,055 of CAZPUI010000001.1, forward strand.
ACCAGAGGAAGGTCTTTGACTTGGTCATGCGGCGTTTCCTGGCGGCCTTCTTTCCGCACCAGGTCCTCGCGAAAAGCACCATCATCACGGAAATCGCTGGGGAAACGTTCCGGAGCCACGGGAAGGTCGTGCTAGACCCAGGCTGGACTGCAGTGGATACACTGGCCACCAAGCGGAAAAAAGCGAAGCCGGGTGAGGATGAAGAAGACGAAAACCTCACATTGCCGGCGGTGACATCCATTCCAGAGCAGGTGGCGACTCGAAAACTGCAGGCAACTGGCAGAGAGACCAAGCCACCTCGTCGCTTCACCGAAGCGGATCTGCTGACCGCGATGAAGTCGGCAGGCAAGGATTTGGACGATGAGGAGCTGCGGGGGGCGATGCGGGACTGCGGTCTCGGTACACCCGCAACGAGGGCCGCGACCATCGAGAAGCTGCTCGATGCTGGAACAGCCAAATTCCCGAAGACGCCGCTTGTGAAGCGCGAGAAGAACGTGCTTGTGCCCACCGAGAAGGGGATGCTGCTGGTTCAGACGCTCCCTGATCCGCTGTTGCGAAGCCCTGAACTGACCGGTAACTGGGAGGCCGCGCTGGAGAAGATGCGTCGGGGCGAGGAAACCAGAGACGCTTTCATGCATGGGGCCCGGGAATACACGAAAACCCTCATCGAAGCCTTCGGTGTGAGGAGCGCGGTATCCCAGCCAAGAGCCATCGGAAACGACTCGGTGCCAGAGAAGGAATGCCCCAAGTGCAAGAAAGGCAAGCTTCTGACGAAGCCTTCCCAATTCGGGGGCTACTGGGTGAGTTGCACCAAGGCCTGCGGGTTGCACTTCAGTTCAGATGCTTCCGGTTTTCCCATCGGCGGCATTTGCAAGCACTGCGGGGGTCCCGTCAAGGTGTCCCGTGAAGGCAAGCCAACGGTGTGCGGTGTTTGCGACAATTGGCAAACGGGTCCCAGCACTCCCGCTCCTCGCAAGGAGGCGACCGAAAGGCCAAATGGCAATCAGCCCCCGCCCCCGCCCAAGGCCAGTTGCCCGAAGTGTCGTGCCTCGCTGAAGAGCGTCTATGCGAAACAGAAATGGCTGTACCGCTGCGATGCGTGCGAAAAATGGTTCGGGGTGCCTAACGGCTGAGGGTAGGCCCTGACGGATGGGCCTTGGGTGGGCATTCAGGGACAGGCGAAAAAAATACGAATATCGGCTATCCTTGGTCATGATTCGCCCACACCAGCTCATCCACTACGACATCCGAAAGACCCCAAAGCGGAGGCCAGGTCGGAACCTAGCGCTCGAGCAGATTTGGGGCCTCGATCCACCACCGCCCCTCAAGCCCGAACCACCAAGGCAGGATGTCGTGGCTCCGGGGTTGCCTTTCGAGGAGGAGTGATCCACGACCCCGGGCGAAACCATGGCTTGGCAAGGCTGCTGGCATCTCGCTTGCGGCAGTCTGAGACGACCTCGCTGAACTTGTGGGCGATTCAATTGCTTCCATGAAGCTCGGAACCTTTTTATCTCCTGACGCGCCCCATGGAGGGCCCTTTAAGCATCCCAGCCCCGCTGCTGAAGCTGGCGGCTGCCAGTGCTTTGCCTGCCGGTGGGCCGCCAAAGGTTCGGAATCCCGGATGCTTCGCAGGGCACGGGCTTTGGTTTTAGAAGCGTCAGCCAACCAAAAAGATGGCACTGCTGGTCTGGCGGAAAACCCGCACGAGTCAGCTTTGTCCTAAGGAGGTCCACATGACCAAGTTCGGAACGCCCGACATGCTGGGGGGGAAGCGGAAAATCTTCAACATCGAGAGGAGCGAGAAACTCCCCTTTGGCGACTTCAAGAGCGACTTCGGCGCCCTGCTGGATGCTCCCATCGAGATCGATGGTCGCCCTTTCCAGGTCCAGGGCTGGTTCGGGCCCTCCGGGAAGTCCATGCCAGTTGTGGCGGAGATCCTGGACGAACCCGGCAAAAGTGCCGACGGAACCCAGGACCTGCCTGCGATCCGCGTCTACGGCGAGGTCAACGGAGAACTGACCGAGCTGGCCGTGGCATGGAGGAAGCAAAGCACCTCCGGCAAGACGTTCTTCGGTGGGCAGTTCTCCTTGAAGCCGCATTTCGCGCTGACGCTTTGGCCGCATACGCCCCGGGTCGAGAGCAGCGAACCACAGGCCGAAATGGCGGGGGCACAGGGGTAAACGGACGGAAAAGCCCGGGTGGCTCCAACGGGGCCATCCGGACCAAAAATCTCAGAACAGGCACGGGCAGCTGTTGCTCCAGACTGGGAAGGGAAGGAAGAAGACCATGCTCGCAGCCCCGCCCAGCATCAACCCTGCAGTCCACGGCATCGCCGCGATGCTGGACACGGAGACCACGGGATTGGATCCGGAAACCGATGCGATCGTGGAGTTGGCGGTGGCCCTGTTCGTCTTCAATCGAACCACTGGTGCCATCGGGGGAATCCTCGAAAGCTACACCGGACTCCAGGATCCAGGTCGTCCAATCCCTCAGGAAGCAACTGCCGTCAACAACATCTCGGACAACATGGTTGCTGGAGAAGTGCTCGACCTCGGGACCATCGATCGGATGCTCGGCAGGGCGGAATTCGTGGTGGCCCACAACGCGAAGTTCGATCGTGCCTTCGTCGAAAAGTTGCCTGGGCTGCACAGCCTTGCTCGGAAGCGCTGGGCATGCTCGCGGGAGATGGTGGACTGGCGCGGTGTCCATGGACACGAGTCTCGCCACCTGGTGGATCTTTGCCGCAGCCACAAAGTGCAGCATTCCGCCCACCGGGCGCTCGGAGACGTGGTCGCGACCATCGAACTGCTGGGGTTGCTAGCCCCAGCCAGTGGGCGGCCGTTCTTTGCGGAGATTTTGGCCAGGATGGCATAGGCCTGCAGTTGGAGGGATCTCCATGAGAGACGGAACGGTGGTGGAGCAGCGCCTTTTCGCCAAGATCCAGCGGCTCGCGGAGCTGGGCGGACCAAGCGACCTGGAGGCGCTGGAGTTGGCGCTTTCGGAACGGATTCGGCAGATGGAGCAGGAGGGCTGGAGCCCCGCATTCGACGATGTAGAGCGTCGGTCGGGAGCCCTCGCCTCGTCGGCTGGCTGCTACGCCTTGGCCACAGCCCAGAAAGCCCTGGTTCATTCGAGGACTGGATCCCAGGACGTTCGCCCTTCCGCCCCTCATGCCTCTTGGCCTTTTCAAATGGTCGATTGGAAGCCGGCGTCCATGAACCGAACGGCATGCAAAGCCGCAGCCCTGCTTCTCGCCGAGATGGCTCGACACCTCCGAGCAGGGATCAGCTAGTCGCTTCCAGAATGGCTTTCAAAATCTGGTCATTGAAGGTCTTGGCCAATTCCTCGTGATCTTCTGGGAGCTCGTCAAGGCTCTGGACCAAGGCGGCTGCACAACTGCTGGCAACAGCGACAGATCTCTGGGTCAAAGCGCCCTCGGTCAGGCTCTCTGGAAAGGCGGTTCGGAAGCCGGTCAAGGTATGTCGGAAGGCTTTGTTGGCTGCTTTCATCGCGGCCTTCATGCCCTGTGTCTCCTGGAAACAGTCACTCGTGGCATACAAAGCGCACAATCCCGCCTGTGCCTCGAAAAGGGTCAGCCAGCAAAACTCTTCCAGGGCTTCGTCTTCCCTCGAGGCGGCAAGAGCCAATTTCGCTGCGTTCAGTCGAGTGCCAAGATGCAACCTTGCCATGCGGTTGGATGAGGCCTCGCCAGCAAGTACAGCTCGCGAGCGTTGCTTCTCGTCCCCCAGTTTCGTGTAAAGGCTGCACAGAAGGCCTGAAGCCGCAACGGATGTGATGGTCCAGGTGTCGACTATGTCGTTCAGGGATTTTCCCATGGAGGAGATTGGAACAGAAAATCCGCGGAACCAATAGTTGGAGGCATGTGGAGAATTCTTTTTGCATTGTGCTTGCTGGGCGCTGGCGTCCTGGGCTGGGCCCAAGACCCGCTCAGGGTGCTGACCGTCGGTGACAGCCACAGCCAGGCCTGCGCTAGCTTCGCTCAGCACCTGGCGAGCCAGTTGCTCCGACCAGTGGAGCATCGAATTCGGTCCGTCAACGGAGCCACCGTTGTGGAACTGGCGAAAGATTTGGAGGGCTCCGGGAAAAGGTTCCGCCTAGAACAGGTCGAGCGATGGAATCCGGATCTGGTGATCCTGGCTTTTGGCACCAACGAAGCGAAGAGCTGGACTGAGACTTCTTCTCCCAGGAGGCTTGTGGTCGCTTGGGACCTGGCCATTCTCGGCGTCAGAAAGCGTTTTCCCGGAGGGAGGATCGTCATACTCGGGCCGCCGGACGCTTCCATTCCTGGACTTCCGGCTGTCTGCAGATTCCAGGAAACGGTTGCCAGGCAATACCGTGTCGCATTTGTCGATCGTGTTGCGGCCATGGGGGGGCATGGGTCGATGCGTCTTTGGCAGGCGGCCAGCGGTGGACGTTTTGCAGGTCGAGATGAGGTTCATCTCAGTGCAGATGGGTATTCCGAACTGTCGCGTAGGGTGGCGAGGCGGATTCGGATTCTTCTTTCCCAAGAAGCAGAGAGCTGAGGTTTTTCCGCGACTCGGATACTGACCGCGGAGGTGATCCATGGTTCCGAATGTAGGCAGCGAGGTTTGTGCGGACGTTCTGAAGGGAGCGCTCTCCCTTCTCTCGGTTCAGGGGTGGGTGGTCGCGGGCGGGACCGCTCTGGCGTTGTTCGGCATTGCCTTGACTTGGAGCGCAGTTCGCCGATTCAAGGCACCCAAAACCGAAGATCCAGTCGGTGTAGAAAGCGAGGCAGCGTGATGCGGGTCCTTATCGTGGAAGATGAAATTGAACGTTTCCAGCATTTATCCAAATTCTATCCGGGCGCCATTTGGGCCAGCGACGGGAACCGTGGACGGGAACTCGTCCAAGCTGAGCCGTGGGATGTGGTGTTGCTCGATTTCGGGCTTCGTACCATGGGCGAGATGGAAAATGGCCTTTTCGGCGAGATCACGGGCGAGGACGTGGCTAAGGCGCTGGCGAAAACCCGCCATCCATTCCCGCAAGTCGTCATCCATTCCGTCTCCACCTATGGGCCAAGCCTAATCGCCGCTGTATGCAGGGCTGCGGGGATCCCCTTCAGCCTCAAACCGTACTCCGAATTCGAAAAGGCGTCCTGAGCGTCTTAGACAGTTCTTTGCGGATTTCGATGGCCAGCATGTGGCCGTGGAGGTTTGCAATGGACTTCAAACGATATTTCATTCGCCCTGCGGAATTCGAACCGATGGGCTTCGAGCTTTTCGCACAGGAGTGCCATGCGCTGATCACCGCCGCGGAGCAGGTAGGTATTGCCATAGTCGGTCCAGTCGGGCGGCAAAAAGCTCTGCTGACTGGTGAGTTGGTCGAGTTCAACGGCCGAGGTGAATTGCGATGCGAAGCATTGTGCATCGCGCGAATCGTATCCCTGCAGAACTGGAAGGAAATTAAGGAACGTCTTCGCCTCGAGAGCTGCAAGACGAACAATCTCCCGTACGATCTGGTCGTGGCTGCCGCATTGCTCAGTCTGAAACACCATTGTCCCGAGGTGTCGATCTTCGCTGATGGTGGACCGGAGACCTGGGCGGACGGGGCGCATCTTCTGCGTTTGGCGACGGAGCGGCGGATAGATGTCGCCTGCATGGTGGACTGATGCTGTATGGGTGGAAAGAGGCTGGTTTCTTCCTCGAACACCAGACCGAGGCTGCGGATCTGGCGGAGGCAAAGAAAAAGATCAGAGCCATCATCGGAGCGGTGCGCCTGCCTCGAGGCCTCGAGATCTGGCAGGCTGCTGATCGAAAAGTCAACCACTGGAAGCCGGTTCCTGTGTGGTTCGAAGAGCCGGTTTTTCCGCCGCGTCGAGCATAGATACAGGAGGTTCCAATGGCTCGGCGCAGCGGCGGCAGGAATGTGGATGGTTCTGCTGCGGTGAGCCTTGGGCTCGATTTCGACGCTGGGTGCGGTGGCTGTGCGGACGCGAAAGAACCCCTGGTGGGGACTGGTTGCGGTCTTGTTCCGTTTTCTGGGCCGGTTGTCGTTCCTTTGGAGACCAGGCAGCGGGTGGTGGACGTTGTTCTGGATTGCAGGGAGCGGATGTGGAGCTGGCGCATGCTCGCAATCGGCGACGGAGGCGAAATCTTGCGCGAGGAAAGCCGGCAGGGCGGCATCACCGCGGAAGGTCTCAGCCATCCGGGGTGGTGTCTTGCGGCCTTGGACGCACTGGAGCAGCTCGAGCGGATGGACCTAAAGGCAAAGCCCATCATGCGAATCCCCGAACCTGGCCCCACTGGATTCCTGGTGGTCACCCTTCCTGGCCGAGTTCGAGCCGAAATCTGGGATGAGAGCCTTTGGGCCGTTCCTTGGCCACCCCTGTACCGAGCCGTAACCGACCTCCTTGCGAAGCTTCAGCCCCGAATTTTGTGGGACCCCGAGTGCAAAAATTGACACCTTCGGCGCAAATGTTGTTCAAAACAAAGATCTTAGACAAATAAATGTTGAAAAATATCGCTATGGTTTTCGTTTGCGTGCCAGCGTCAACAACGAGGTCCAGTGGCCTCGGAGGATGTCGAAATGTTGGAGACCAAGATCCTGTTGGATGTCGATGACCTCGGGCACCTCGCAGCTGTTGCGGCATTCGGCGTTGAAGGAAGCGAGGACACTGCCAAGACGCTGGCTTGTTCCTTCTGTTCGATGCTGTCGGACCTCATGGCACCAACCGGCATGGCGAAGACTCCGGGCGAGATTTTTGGCCATATGTTGGAGTACGCCGAGCCCACGAAGCATGACCCAGTGCGGGCCGCAGAGACCTTCCAGCAGATCCGGGCCATGTCCTTCGGGGAAAACGGGCGAAGGTGGCTGCTGCCTGACAACCAGGATCTGCTGGATCTGATCCAGTGCAGCCTCGAGATCGCAGGGATTCTGCCGGTGGAGGACTGACGCAAAAAAGCCACGCCTCCCAGCGTGGCTACTTCAGCAACGGCGCCGTTGACCAGCTTTAAGGCATATCTGCGAGGCAGTCGTTGTCCAGCCAGGGAAACAATACGGACTCAGCCCGACGATCGAAATCATCAGGGGTCTCCCTATCGTCGTCTTCATCCTCATCCTCCCAATCAGTGGCCTCAGCCTGCCCGTCTTCCCAGGCCTCGCGCTGACCTAGGGCCTCGAGGTCGTCAGTCTCGTACCCGTAATCCTCGAATCCGAAGTCGTCCATGGCCATCCTCCGAATTCATGGTCACAAGCGCCAGCAGGCATCCTGTTTCTGAGATCTGACAGCACCTGATCCCGGTTTGAGGGAGGCTTTTGGCGAGGTGGCGAGCCCCAAGCAAGATCACTGCAAGGGGCGCTCCTCGCTCCCAAATTCCGCGTCCATCAGGTCAGCGTAATGGCAGGCGGCTTCAGATGTGGAGTACCTTCCGGCCTTGAAGTTGTGTCCTTGGGATGCAACCAGGGCAAAGCCACCTTGCACCTTAACGAGCTTCCACGCTCCATACTCCCAGGGCTTCGGGAACAAACTTTTTCCCGTGCGCGTTTCCAGAGCCCGAAGGGAGCCGGCTGCTTGGATGGAAACAGGCTCACCACAGGTCCTGCAGCGTCTTACCCTGATTAGATCGAATTCCTGGCAGATCGGCTCCATGCCGTATCCCGAGAACACAGCCTTGATGCTGAGTTTCCGCATAGAGTAGTCAACCTGCACACCGCTTGGCTTGACCTCGAATTGGTACTGCCTTCCTGAAAAATCGTAGTTCCGCATAGGATCCTCAGCACGCCAGGGCGCATCGTTCGTCAGCCAGGGCCTTGGCCGCAAAGGCATAGCCTTCCCTTTCGAGCATTTGCAGCGCAAAGGAGCGGTAGTCCAGCCAGTTTGAATAATCAAAAGTCGTCTGTTGCCCATCGATCGCCTGGGCGATGGCGTCGGTTTTTGCCTCGCAAAGTTGCTTCATGTACGAATCGATTAAACCCTCGTGATAGAGATGAACAATCTCGGGGTCTCCCACCTGGTCAGGCCTGAGGATGCGATGCGCGAACTGGTCTAGGTCGGCGGGAACCCAACCAAGATCAAGCGTAAGCAGCTTGGAGAATGCACCCAGGTTGAGCCCTTCCTTCCCCATACCCACCGAGATCAGCAGCACTGGAGAACTCTGGTCATCGCGGGCCTGATCGATCGCTGCATTGCGCTTGGCAATGTCAGCATCCAGGGCCAGCACCGGCATTATGGGCTCTGCGTCCTCGACGTACGAGGGCAGGTCTGCCAGGAGATCGGCCAGCCAGCGAAGGGCATCAGGCTTCTCTGCGCCAACAACCACCCGATCGCCAGCCTCCACCCACGATGCAATTTTCTCGAGGGCGGCCCGCATCAGCGCGGTGGGTTCTTTGCTCCCGTACCGCAGGATTGGGTCCCCATCGGCCCAGCGGTGCTTGGTCACAGGTACTGTCGACGCGAAGCGCAAGGCGTCTAGCTCCGGCAAGATCGCGGCAACGCTCGAGGTGGAAGTGCCGGTTTCCCGCTCCGCCTTTAGGCGCTCTTCCCAGATCTTGGCGAAATGATCCAAAACGAGCTTGTAATGCGCAAAGTGGGCGATGGTTGGCTGTACTCCCACGAACAGAGGATGTGCCTCTGGCGTTCGGAGGCCCGAGGCCCTGACCTCGGGTTCACCCGGGACCCTGCGGATGAGCTTGGACCGTATGAAGCTCTCCCAGAGGGGAACGTCCTTCAGGGCAGGGATCTCCCTGGATTTCATGCCGGTGCTGGCTGTCTGCTCGAAGCAGGGCGTGTACCAGAGCACCTGCACGTTCTCATCTATGAACTTGGTGACGCCTTTCACCAGGGCCCCGCGCCAGCGGTTGGAACGTCCATTGCTGACCTGGTATCCACCTTCCACGGGCCTCCGGTATCCGTAAGGGGCCATGGAACTGCCATCCCCCCAGCCAGCCGTGACCAGCCCGAGCACGTTACGGGGGTAGGAACTCACAGCCGTTCCCGTCATCTCGATGACCCGCCGGGCTTTCATGCACAGGAGCCGTGCCGCGATGCCCTGTTTGCTGTTGGCACTGCGGATCTTGTGTGCCTCGTCGATGACAACGAACATCCGGCGTTTTGCCAGGGCAGCGGCAAAGGATTTGCCGGGCCCCCATCGCCGCGAGCGCTTTTCGCTTCCTTCGTTCACGGGTCGCCAGAGCCGAGAGTACGTCACGCAATTGAAGGTCTTCAGGCTCTGAAGATCAGCCTTCGTTTCAATCAGGTGGAATTCCTCAAGCAGGCCGAGTTTGGACAGTTCGCGCTTGAACTCGTTGACCAGTCGCGATTCGAGGACCCACAGGGCTTTCGACATTCCTGAGGCCAACACCGCGGCAATGCTGTACCGGGTCTTCCCGAGACCCTGCTTAGCGCTATAGATCACGCTTCGCTTGCTGAGGCTTCGGACAACATCCTGAAGGGCAAAGCTGTAGACAGGAAAGGCCTTCCAGGACCTCTGGACATGAGCTTTCGCGGAACGGTCCCAGGCCTTCAATACCAGGCCGTTCGGGATGGCCGACGCTTGGCGGTGGAAATGGCGAGATCGGCCCCGAATCAGGTCCAAGGCTGGGTGGGTAGTGGGATCACCAATGCGGCCACGCTCTTCCCATCCATCCCCCCGCCTGATCCACTGCCGAAAAGGCGTCAGTTCGACTGAAGCCCGCAAATCCGCGCGGCGGGCGTGTCGCTTCAACTGTTCGTCTACAACCACCGTAACACCGGCCTTTTCCTCGATGCAGGCCTTGACCTGGTCAATGCAGGCTTCGGCCTTGCCGGCATTGCGCACCAAATCGCAGAGCCAATCCAGCTTCGATTGGGGATCGAATCCGTCCGATGTGATCCATCCTTCCCAAAGCTTCGCTTCCTGGATGGAGAGGGCCGCGGACATGTTGTTAGGAAGGATCTGAATTTTGTGGGCCCGGCCTCCCAAGGCAAGGCGAACCATTGGGGAGCCGGCACCTTTGAGAGGGGCCGTTTCCTGGGCCCTGGCGGGCTCCTGTTTGCGCTGAACCCATCCACCGAGGGTAGAGGCCCGGTCACCCTTGGCAACAGCCTTCAGGACCGTTTTCGACCAGTAGGGTGCCAGGGCCTGGGATTCGATCCAGCTTGCCATGGCGCTCTCCACTTCGGTCCAGGTGCCGCATTCGGAAACCTGCTTGCTTGTGCCGAGGTCACCCAGAACGAGGAGACTGCAGGGCCATTCCGTGCCTTCATCGCTGAAGGCGTCTTTGGGAAGGTCGATCCGGAGCTGGCAGCCCCAACCGTATGACGATCCAGACGCCTTTTTGAAGGTGATGGCCTGGGCTCCGTCAAGGCAGGAGGTCGGAAGAATGACTGCCACGAGCTCTGCCATTTTCGAGGCCAACTCGACTGCTGCCAAATGGCTTTCGATCGAAGTACCCCGCCCCCAGATGCCCCATTGGGCTGATGCCATGTCTATGGCTGTCCTGCTGGTCAGGTTCACAGAGAACGGCGGGTTGAGAAGCGCTGCGCTGAAGACCTTCCCGTGACCCTGGAAATCAAGGAGGCTGCATTCCATGATCTCTGCTTCGGGGAAGCAGAGGCTGGCGGCCCTGCAAGCCAAGGGGTCGATGTCTGCGCCGTGAAGCGACCACCCCGTGGGCGCGAATTGAAACAACCGTCCATTCCCGCAGCCGGCAAAGTCCACGATGGAGCCGGTTTTAGGGACCTCCCAAGGATTCTTCCCCTTGGTCCAAGCCGGGTGATCCAGAAGGCCGATGGCCTGGTACATGAGCTGAACGACGCGGGCCGGTGTGAAGAACTGGCCAAGGTTCAGGGCTCGCCTGCGATGGGAGTCGATAAGACCGCGGTCACCTTCAAGGCGGAGCGCCCTGCCGCGGGTGACGTAGTTTGCAAGGAGGTCTTCCCGTTCTTCAGCGGAGAGCGGGGATTCCTTTACGAGCAGTGGGTGGGGTGATTCCTGGCTGAACATGGCGGCTCCAGGCAGACATCCTGCGGGGGCTGTTCCGCTCATTGGTCTCTGAGAATTCCAAACGCACCTCCTGTTGGAGGTGTTCAGGTCAGGAACGGAATCCCCAAGGGTAATGCGATTGCCGCATCCCCTCTGGCTCAAGCCTCAGGCTTCCAACTTGGCCGTTTCGAAATCCCGAAGCAATCCCTCAAAAGGGCAACCCTGGCAAATGGCATAGGATTCACGTCCCCATGAAACGTCGAGCGGGTTGAGTAGGGTTCCTCCGTCAGGCATGAGTACGAGCCCCACCTCAGCCTTGACGTAGATATGCCTGGACTTGCACCTAGGGCACTCGAAGACTTCTTTCATGACCACTCCTTCCGGCCTAAGCCGCGACCATTGCGTCGATGAGCTGGGCACGAGCATCTTCCAGGCCGAAGAAGCCCCAGCAGGAGTCCTCTTGCTGGCCGTTCCTCTCGATCACGTAGCCGTAGACTTCGCCACGAAGGAAGGCATCGTAGACGGCAACCTCGCCATCGACAGCCTGGCGGACCCTTTCCCGAAGCTTGGACGTGATGCGCTTGGCCTGGTATTCCTTGCGGATTCGCGCACTGGAGACCACGGCGAAGCCGATTTGCCCTGAGTCCCAGGGACAAGAGAAAGGTTTGGTGGCGATGGTGAGCCCTGAATGGTCGTACATGAAGAGCGGCACGAGCAGGGCCCCTGGATCTTCGCGGAGCAGAGCCTTCCGAAAATCGTTCCAACTGGCAAAGTCGCCTGAACGATAGGCGTGTTTGTCGCCGAGGGTGTACCTGCGATGAAAACAGAGAAAGCGCGAAAGGTTGTCCCAATCCCGAGGCGATTGCGGATCCTCATCCAGAAGGATCTTTGCCGAGCATCCGTTAACGCTGTGGGTTTCGATGAGCATTGGGAACCTCCGATGGCACAGGATCCCCGGTCATCCAGTCCTTCGAAATTCTCAGAGGGGGGCAAGAAGCCAGGATCCGGAGGACCCTGGTCTAGCCCCGCCTAGTCTCGGTCGAACCTGCCGAAGAAAGACCCCTCGGGACGGCGAAACACTTCGTATGGCGGGATGGCGCTGACAAGGCCGTCTTCCCATACAATCTCGGCGCCACGCCTTTCTCCAACAATGGCACCTGCTTCGCGACAGCCCTGGAGGTAGACTCCAAGGCCCACGCTGTCCAATCCCCTCCATTCGGGTTTGGCAGCCTTCAAGAGTGCTAACTGGCCATATTGGTTTGGCATTCCCAGGATCATGACTTGGCCCATGAAACCAAGGTCCCCAATGGGGTCTTCGATATCCGGCGGCAGGTCCAGATTCAGCATTGGGCCATGAAGGACCCAGTCCCAACGCTTGTCCTCCGCCGATTCAGGCCAGAAGACGACGGCGCCACCTTCCCGAAGCCGGGCGTAGTACGGGGGCAAGGTATTGGAATACGTGGTGCATGTCCCACGGCCGTACCGAAAGCCGGAGTTAGGACAGGTATGGCCTGCATACTCCGAGCCCACTGAGCCTGAGCCACCTGCTGAATGGAGATAGTCCCATCCGCGGTTTTGACAATCGGTGCACATGCTGAGCCTCCCTCGCGTCAGCCAAAGCTTCCAATGCCCGGTGGAACTCATCTGCTCTCAGAGACCAAGAGGCCAAAGTGCGAGCCGAATCTAGCCGGGCTGAAGTTCAGCAACGGAGGTCCCGATGACTCGCCCCAAAGAAACAAAGAGTGTTCACGAGATCGTCACCGAGAAGATTCTTGATGCCATGGCGAAAGGAGTTGCACCCTGGCGGCGGCCATGGCGCGTTGCGCGTCCTAGGAACGGTGCGAGTGGGCGCCCCTACCGAGGGATCAATCAGTTGCTGCTCGGCATGACCGAATACCGGGATCCTCGGTGGTTCACATACAAGCAGGCAGAGGAACTGGGTGGCCAGGTTCGCAGAGGAGAGAAGGCCACGCTCATAACGTTTTGGAAGACCATGAGCAAGGCTGAAGACGAAACAGGGAAGGAAAAGACCTTTCCGCTGCTTCGGTACTTTCTCGTCTTCAATGCCGAACAGATCGATGGTTGGGAACTGAAGCCGATCGCGGAAGAGAACGAGTTGGAAACGCTGCCCGAGCCGCAGGCCGTGTTGGAATCCTTCTTGGCTTCCTCTGGCGTTGGGATGAAGGATGGCGGGGAACGTGCCTGCTACATTCCTGCAAAGGACATGATCCTGCTTCCAAGTGTGAAGCGCTTCGAAACACCTGAACTATTCCATCTGACGGCCTTTCACGAGGCTGCGCACAGCACCGGGCACCAGTCCAGACTCGACAGGTTCGCGAATGGCACACTTGGTTTTGAGGCTTACGGCAAGGAAGAGCTCGTTGCTGAAATGACGGCGGCGTTCCTTGCTGCCGAGACTGGAATCGGTTGCACCTTGGAAACCAGTGCGAGCTACCTTGAAGGTTGGCGGACTGCGATCAAGGCAGATTCAAAACTCGTGGTGACGGCCGCCTCTGCCGCAGCAAAGGCTGCTGATCTGGTTCTCGGTAGGTTGCAGGCTGCACAGGCGGCAGCATGACCAGGCTGGCTCCTGCCGGGAGCCAGGACGTGGAAGCTCTGAGAAAGGAGGGTGGAGGTTTCGCGCCCGAGGTTGTGTAACGAGCAGTACAGACCTAGCGTGCCGTTTTCTCGATCGGCATCAACCAGGCTGAAGCGGCGCCGGTGGCTAGAGCAACAGTGAAGCCGCCCAGGATTGCGGCCCACCAAGCCATTGGCGGTGTTGCTTTCCGGAACAGGAAGAAATAGAGCACGGTCCAGACCACTAGGCCGGACATCGAGAGTCGGGCAATGCGTCTCCAAGCAAAGGTCATGGTTTGTCCTCACAGAATTTGGCGATGGCAACGAATCCAGTGGCGAACGCGAGAGCCAAGCTTAGAGCTGCCCGAAAACCGAACGACAGGACGATCTGAGGGAAGACGGCATATAACATAATGGGAGGCCCCAGCAAAATGTAGACGCTGAACACCACGGCCAGAGGCCAGTAGAAAATCGGGTGATGCCCTAGCGTCCTGCTGAAGTGCGAGTTGTAAGGATTCTCGGGGATCGCTGGTTCAGAGGATCCATTGGGCTTGAGGACGAATTCCTTGCCGTCGATCAGAACTTTCGGCTCTTCGCTATTTTATGTGGGTAACCCAGCCAGCCTGGGAGTGGTATTGAAGTCGAGTTTGCCTGCGATGAGGTAGGCCATGGTGATGAGGTTCTTGGGGTTTCGATAACCTCTGGCCTTGGCGATGGCGGCCTGGATCAGGCTGTTCATGCCCTCGATGAGCCCGTTGCTGATCCGGGACCGCCACCAGTTCAGGATGCCTTTGCGGTGGGCTTGGAGTGTGTCTGCCAGCTTTATCAGGGGCTTGAGTTTGCTTGCGTAGGCAAGGGTGCACCAGTCGTTCAGGAACAGCTTGGCCGCCCTTGGATTGGCCTGCTCAAAGAAGTCCTGGAATAGCAGCTTCATCTGATAGGCCTCGACCGTCTGGAGATTCATCGCTTTTAACTCCTGAAGGCGCTTTTTCTGGGATTGGGTCAGATCGCCTGGATTCTTCAGCCAGTGGTAGCGCGTCTTCTTTAGACCCGGTGTTGACGGCGACTCCTCACGTCGAACCGCGTCCAGCGCTTCGTTCATCAACTTCATCAGATGGAAGCGATCGAAGGTTATTTCTGCATTTGGTAGGTTCTCGCGGATGCCCTTGATGAAGGCTGGCGACAGATCGCTACACACATCTTGGATCTGCTCCGCCTTACCGCCATGCAGCTTCA